>JBKJLZ010000187.1:0-3138 GCA_046596705.1 Sphingorhabdus sp.
TTGCTGGCAGGCGTGAAGACGCTGCGCGATGGTCGGGTGACGACCGAAACCGTAGTGATGCGCGCGTCGAGCGGCACAGTTCGCCGAGTGAAAAGCGAACATCGTCCGGACCGCGGCCTGTGATGCGCGTTAGGTTCATAGCTGCGTTTTTCGCGTTGGTGTCGCTGTCCGGATGCGCGGGCGTGGGTTATGGCGAACTGCCGCATGCCCAATATGCCGTCGGCAGCGCCTGCGACAATGCAACTGCGCCAGCCGAAGGTGACAAGAATTTCTTTCTTGTTACTTCACGCCTGCCCGATTGCCGCAGCGAGCCAGTTAAACTCCTTCAGCATCGCAGCCCTGCGGTCCGATACGCCCGTTTTGGTGCGCCGGTCGAGACCGCAAACGCCAAAGGCAAAACCGAACGAAGTGTACCGACGCAGTTTCAAGAACGAAGCGCTTGGTGGCAGGCATTGGGGGATGCTGCCAGGTCTAAAAATGGCCGGGTTTTGCTCTACGTCCACGGATTTCGCGAAAGCTATCTGACCAACACCGAATCAACCGTGCAGATCGCCAAGCTTACGGGCTTTGATGGCCCTATCATCCAATATAGTTGGCCATCGCAAGGCGCGTTGACCAAATATGCGGTCGATGAAACCAATATGTACTGGGACGAACGCAATTTCCGGACATTTTTGACTCAATTGGCGCGTGATCCTTCCGTCAAGGAAATCGTGCTGGTATCGCATTCGCTTGGTGCACGGCTGGTGATCCCGGCAGTTGAATATGTTGATGCAACATCGACCAATGCCGATTCGAGCAACATCTCCAATATTATCTTGGCTGCGCCCGATGTCGACCGCGAGGATTTCGAGCGTGATATCGCCGAGGAGGTCCTCGCCGCACGACGCGTCAACAACGACCGGCGGATTACAATCTATCTGTCGGGCAGCGACAAGGCGCTGGCATTGTCGCGTCAGGTGCATGGTTATCCGCGACTTGGGTCGCCTTATTGTTTCGATCCATTCGAGGCTGCCGATCTGAAGGCGCAGGGTATCCCCGTCCGCTGCTATGCGTCGAAATCGAAATATGATGTGACACCGGAGAAAAGCGGCCTGACTATCGTCGACACCACCGATGTCAGCAACGGCCCCACCGGCCATACCGACTTCCTGAAAAGCGCTGCGGCATGCGCCGACTTTGCTGCGGTGGTTGCTGGTAAGCGCGACGGTGCTGGGTCGCGAGTGGCCGGGCGACAGAGCCATGTATTCCTTCTGACGCCAGCGGCCAAAGGACAGGAACCCGACAATAAAGCTGTCTGCAGGTCACTCTAGAACACACCCATCGCTAGCCCTGCGGCCAAGGCAGTGCCCAGGTTGCCGACCTGTTGCAAATCGCTTTCGGCAATCGTCTTGGGTGCCAATATTGCCTCTGGCGTCTGCGCGAGGGTGCAGATAATGATGCTGTCGGCCACCTTCTTCAGCCGCCAGCCAGTGGCGATGCGTTCGGCTTGCCGCACCGCGTTGCTACCGTCCGACCCTGCACATACCGCCACGGCATAAGGCCTCCCTTCGATCCGCCCCATACATGGATAATAGCAGCGGTCGAAAAACGCTTTCATCACCCCACTGATCGCCGCGAGATTCTCGGGGAATATGAAAAGATAACCATCAGCTGCCAGCATATCATCTGCCTGCGCATGATCGGCGTGAAGCAAAAGCACGTCGGCCTCCTGCGCGCCCTCTGCAGCCGCGCACGCCATCGCCTCCGACCCGCCGGTCGTGCTGTGCCATATGATCAGCAGCTTTTTCATGGCGCCCTTGCTAGCATCGGTACGCCCGCATAGGGAAGGCGCATGTCGTCGGTCCTCAACATCACGCAGTCAGTGCTCGGTCAGGCATGGCAATGGCGCCAAGGCAATGTCGACGCCCGCGACCCCGGTTTTCAACCCGACGATCTGGTTACCCAGTTGCTGATGGCGCGCGGCGTCCCGCGCGACGATGTCGGTCGCCACCGCGACCCGACGATCCGCGCCTTCATGCCAGACCCGTCGATCTTCCGCGACATGGACAAGGGGGCAGAACGTATTGCCGATGCGGTCGAGGCTGGAGAGATGATTACTGTTTACGGCGATTACGATGTCGACGGCGCGACCAGTGCCGCTCTGCTCATTCGCTTGTTGCGCGATCTTGGGTTGAGCGCGGGCCATTACATCCCCGACCGACTGATGGAAGGCTACGGCCCGTCGGGTGAGGCTTTGGTCAAAATCGGCGCTAGCGGTAGCCGATTGATCGTTACTGTCGATTGCGGCGCAATGGCTTACGACGCGCTCGCGCAAGCCAAGGCGGCCGGTATAGAGGTCATCGTCGTGGACCACCACAAATGCGCCAGCGAACTGCCACTCGCCTTTGCGCTGATCAATCCTAACCGGCTGGACGAAGCAGACGAAGCCGCAGCGCACGGCCATTTGGCCGCAGTTGGCGTAGCCTTCCTTTTGAGCGCCGCCGTCGTCCGAACACTTCGCGCGCGCGGCTTCTTTGCCGGCCGCACCGAACCGAAGCTTATGGATTTGCTGGACCTGGTTGCACTCGGCACCGTTGCCGATGTAGCGCAGCTTCGCGGGCTCAACCGCGCCTTTGTCGCGCAAGGGTTGAAAGTCATGGCGGGCCGTCGCAATGTCGGGATGGCAGCACTGATTGAGGCGAGCAGGCTGACCAGAGCGCCGATATGTTCTGACTTGGGCTTTGCGCTTGGCCCACGGATCAACGCTGGTGGCAGGGTCGGCAAGTCCGACCTGGGCGTTCGGCTTCTTACCACAGAGGACCGCGAAGAAGCGCGTGGCATTGCCGCCGAACTCAACCAGTTAAACGAAGAACGCCGCGCAATCGAGGCGGTGGTGCAGGAAGAAGCCGAAGCCATGCTGCCCACACAGCACAACCGAGCGGTCGCAATGCTTTCAGGCCAAGGCTGGCACCCGGGCGTGATCGGCATCGTCGCCGGGCGTATCAAGGAAAAGAGCGGCAAGCCCTCGATCGTGATCGCGATCGATACCGACGGCGTTGGCAAAGGTTCAGGCCGGTCAATTGCTGGCGTCGATTTGGGCGCGGCTATTATTGCGGCGAAAGATGCCGGGTTGTTGGAAGCAGGCGGCGGCCACGC
>JBKJLZ010000033.1:0-8414 GCA_046596705.1 Sphingorhabdus sp.
TCCGTGCCCGGATGGCGGAATTGGTAGACGCACCAGCTTCAGGTGCTGGCGCTGGTAACGGCGTGGAGGTTCGAGTCCTCTTCCGGGCACCATTTGTTCTTTTGCGAACATCCCCCAAAGTCTTGCAAAACCCCCGAAAAGCTGCCAATAATCGTCCCTTGACGTAGCAGGGGATAGCATCATGTTTCTGCACAATCCGCTTTATTTGGGCGCATGGCTGCGGGCATATTGCCCTAGATGCCCTCAGTTGGCAATGGTTATGCCCCCAAATGGCACTGAAAGCATTGGAAATCAGCGCTTTTCGCGCGGGCGAACAACCCTATAAAAAGGCCGATGCCAAGGGGCTTTACCTTGAGGTATTCCCAAATGGCTCAAAACTCTGGCGCGCGAAATATCGGATTGCTGGCAAAGAGAAACGGCTAGCCTTGGGGGCATGGCCGGATGTTAGCTTGGCTAAAGCCCGCGAATTGCACGAAGCATCGCGGCGCAAATTGTCAGACGGGATTGATCCTGCACTGGAACGCAAAAAAGCCAAGGTTTCGGCAAAGATTGGCGCGGCCAATACTTTCGAGTTGATTGCTCAAGAATATATCGAATCGAAAATGGTTGGTGAAGGGCGCGCCGAGGGACGTTAAAAAAGGCGCGGTGGTTTCTTGAACTGCTAAACCCAGCCATTGGGCGCATGCCTATCGGTGACGTTGATCCGCAGATGCTTTTAGCCGCGCTCCGAAAGCTTGAGGGCAAGGGCAACTATGAAACCGCCAAGAAAGACCAACTGTCGGTTGCAGCTGGAATGCATGGCCATTGGGGATGGAAGACAGCCTTTGGCTAGTTTGCGAATTTACAATTGGTGCAACATAATTGGGCTTTGTGTGTTTCCTCTGAACCATGCCTAAAATGTGCATGGTTCTTTTGAATATCGAAAGTCGCCTGATCAACAGGCAGTTTGATATTTTGAGGCGAAATGGCAGCTGGCCGGGTAAATTCGAGACGAAAGCGAGCTGCCATTTTGCACTAGTTTCCGACGCTGGCCAACACGAGAATTTTGGACCAGCGACCGGGAGCCTGACTCAGAAACCTGCCTGGTTTTCTGACAAAAATTTGGATACCGTATTATTACTAGGTGCGCTGATAGGGTTTGAGCAGGATATCTCGGATAATATTGAGATGTTGGCTGACTGGTCCCTCCAACAGACGGCGGATTTTTTTAAATCCGCCGTTTTAATTCGATTTTTCGAAAATAACCTAGGATGGTTCAATAGAGCCGCAAAGCAGTGCCATAACCGGGACCCGCCCTCAAACCATTATTTGCTCACTTGCCGTATCTTGCTATTTGATGAGGGAGGCAGTCATTTCTCTGACTGATCCTCTAGAGTTTTTTTATGCTGTTTCATAAGTTTGTCTGCTTGTTCTGCAAGCGACTTGGTTTGCGCTATGCTTTTCCGTAGCTCAGCCTGGTTCTCTTCGATTGTTTCAATCTCGCGTTCGATTTTTTTATTCATCACCGCCTCTTTATGCGCTGAAACTGTAATATAAAATTTTTTCAGGCTAAACATGCCTTGAATGCAACCGGCCTATCGAAGGTCCATGACCCAAAAAAGAGAAACGCCTTTTAGCACAGTAAGTTGGGAGAGAAGTCCGTTATGCGACCCGTCTCTCCCAGGACGCGCAACGAATTAAACGTCGCTGTGTTCCCATTCGGTGCCAGACTAGATGTAATTCGCATTACGGTCGGATTAATTTAGCGATCGGGTCAGCTGACATGCTCCGTATATTATGTAGATCCAATGGCTGGCCCTCGTTATCGGAGAAGTCAACGCACATAGCGACGCTCCGCAAGCGATGTTTGCACGTCGATCATTTTGCAAACTCTTCCATCATACTGATTATTAATTTTACAGATTTTGCTCGCTCCGCCTCGACTGAAGCGCTGATCAGGTCCATTAAATGACCGCTAACGAAGGTAGAGCGCCCCTGATAAGCCATCGACCAGCTACCAAAACGGCGATTAGACACTGCTTCTTCATGTACGACCCATATGTCCTTATGACGTGTATCGAGCCGTATGGATTCCATCAGCGCACGCAATGCGTCTTCCGGCCCCTCCAGGAACTGACAGAAGTTAACTCCCGTAAAAATCAACGCGCCGGTTAGACCGTTGCTCTTATTGCTGACCACGGCTGTATCGACGATGTTTTGAACCGCACGGTCCGCCGTTTCGTCTGAAAGTAAGCTGTAACTTAAATATAGAAGAGAAAGCATTGGATTGTCTGCCATGGTAAATTCACCCCCTTAAAAATATTTATCCGGATACTGCGACATCGAGCGCCTGTATGTACAAAAGTTCAACAGTCCAACTAGGCGAGCGATCATTATAAAGCCGAACGCCGGCAATTATATACTTTACTTAGCAGACTGACTTTGCTATTCAGGCTTCATAAGGAACGAAGCCATGATAACCGACATTACCAACCCTATCTTTCACGACGAAGCCAGGGCGCTAGCGCACCTTGAAGCATCGCGCTGGAACGGTGAGCCTCATTGCCCTCACTGTGGTTCGACCCGCGTTCGCCGTATGGAAGGCAAGACGCAAGCCGGTATGTTCCTTTGCAACGATTGCCGCGATAAGTTCACCGTCCGCACTGGCAGCGTTATGGAACGCAGCCACGTTCCTTTGCACAAGTGGTTACTGGCAACGCATATCATGGCCGCTTCAAAGAAGGGCATGAGCGCAAGCCAAATGGCCCGTATGATCGGCGTTACTTACAAGACCGCATGGTTCCTTTGCCACCGCATCCGCGAAGCGATGGACGGTGCGACTGGCAACGACCCTCTAGGCGGTGGCAGCGGCGTTGTAGAGGCCGATGAAACCTATGTAGGCGGCAAGGCCCGTAACCGCGCTCACCGTCGCCCCGCGCCTAAGAAGGCGGTTGTCGCTCTTGTCGAACGTGAAGGCCATGTTCGCAGCTTTCATGTCGCCAACGTTAACGCCAAAAATGTTCGCGCATTGCTCGTTACCAATGTTGACCGCACCGCTCACCTAATGACCGATGAAAGCCCTGTTTATACCCGCGTAGGCCGTGAATTTGGCGCTCACTATGCTGTCAATCACAGCGTCAAGCAGTTCACCGGCCTTGGCGGTTACAAGCACAGCAACACCGCAGAAAACTTCTTTTCGATATTCAAGCGCGGCGTCATTGGCACTTATCACCATATGAGCGAAGCGCATCTAGGCCGCTACTGCAAAGAGTTCGACCTTCGCTATAACACCCGCGAATTAACTGACAGCGAACGTGCTGCGGTTATCGTGAAAGGCATGGAAGGCAAGCGCCTCACATATCGGCGGATTGATAAACTCGCCGCCTAAGGCGGCTGCGATACCCCGCCAGATCGGGACGAAGCGCAAACGCTACTTCGAATAGCGACGGCACACTAAGGTTCGGGAACTATTTAGCTTCAAATACACGCCCTAAACGGTGTGTGGATAAAAAAGTTCGTATAGAACGTAGATCACAACCATAAATCCAACTCCTGAGATAATCAAAAGCCGCCAGCGGGTCGGATCGTCGTCCGAAAAGGCCACCTATGAACGCCTCAATCTGGCTTTTCCCCAACCGGCTGGTGCCTTATGGCCTTACTAGCCGCAGGTGATTGACTCGACTCTTTGCCACCCTTCTTGCTAGCACTGTGCGGCTTGTGAGGGGTGGCAAACATTGTCTTTAGCGCCGCCTCTCGACGGGCTTCGGTTTCAGTTGCGGAGTATGTTTCTTTGAATAATAATTTTGTCATGGACTCTGAAACTAATCGAATTGCGCAAATAGGCAATGTTTGTGTTCAATGGTCTAATTTGGAATACGCTCTCGCAAACGCGATATGGATGATGATAGGCGTCACACAAGAGCCAGGTAAAATTCTGACCGCAAGCTTGGATGCTAAAAACCGAGCTAAAATGTTATATTCCCTCGCTCATGTTTACAACGTGCCAGTGTCTTACCGGAACGCGATAAAGCGAGTTGTCAGCGCACTTCAAGATGATCTCATGAATCGTCGCAACATTGCCGTTCATGGCATCCATTTTCCGTCACAAGAGCCTAACTCGGTCGGCATTGAAATGCATCGCGGTAAGGGTGGGCGTAATCAAAGGACCATACCGAACAGTGAGTTTGAGGCGCTTGGGAATGACATAGTAAAGGTTCGCGATGATTTCACGAGAGCCTACGTTGCTTACGTAAAAAAGCGCTATCCAGCAATGATTGGGAAGTCTGTCGGGCTCAGGGACTTAGAATCCATTCTGCGAAACAATTCCGAAACGAAGGCAGATGCCGACGAGAAGGGTCCATCATAATATGGTGAGTCCCATTCCGCGAGGAAGTCACACCCAGCCTCAATCATTTGTGGCGTAACTTCAATTGTAGCACCGGCCTGTCTCGAATCTTCTACCGCCATTTTTCTGCTCACTCAAGTATATAATTGCCCGAACGCCCCCTTGGATCGTAAATAATGTTATGCATTGCTTATCCAAATGTGCCAAGAATCGGATAGAGAAGTCTTTGTCAAACATAGTTCGAGGGGACCTATGGATAAGTACAGAAACGTTTATATCGTTGACGAAGATTACGCAGCGCGCATACGCATATCAGAACGCTTGATATCATCTGATTTTGAGGTCCGCCCCCTCGACGAACACGATTTCGTCGACCTCGCACCCAGCCTACCACCGGGCTGCGCGGTAATTGAAATATTTCCTCAGAGCGTCCCCAACTTCAAACCACTGGAAATTGCCGTTTCTCGGCCCCACGCGCTGCCATCGGTAGCTATGTGCGAAGACTGCACAATCCCGATTGCCGTAACCGCTCTCAAGCTTGGGGCAATTGATGTCTATGAAAAGCGTCGCCCCGTTGCAGGACTTATATCGATCGTGGAAAAAGTTGTCAGTGGCATTCCTGCGGAATTAGAAAAGGATGCCGCGAAGGCTTTGGCAGTCGAACGTATGTTAACATTAACGCCGCGTCAGTTTCAGATTCTTAAGCTGACGTCCGAGGGCCGTCTTAGTAAAACAGTAGCGTATGAACTTAATATATCACCAAGAACCGTTGAGATGCATCGCGAGTCCATAATGAAGCGCTTAAACTGCAAACACATGTGGGAGGCAGTGCTAATGCTGCAATCGGTAGTAGGCGAAGAAAAGATCGCTGAGCGTTGTGATGCGGACTTTACTGATTTGAAAAAATCCAACACTTCGCATTAGCGGTTGGTATTCGCCGACAGGTTGTCGGTTACTCATGGTGTGATCGTTAATGATAACTGCTTGATAGAATAGAGCACTCTAACGTCCATAACGCGACCGGCCAATCGGGCTTACGCGAGTAAGATTGACGCATAGCATGACAAGGTATATGTGCAAATTATGAGCGCTGAAATGTTAAAAGGCCACTTGGACAATATCTTGCTGGCGGTCATCGAAGACGGGCCGCTTCATGGCTATGCAATAATCGAAGCAATCAAGATGCAAAGCGGTGGCGATTTTGATTTGACTGAGGGTACGATCTATCCTGCGCTACATCGTCTCGAAAGCGTCCATTTTCTTGAAAGTCGGTGGGTCGAGCCACCGTCCGGACGAAAACGCCGGATGTATCAGTTAACCGCTCGGGGCATTGAAGCTCTGAACGAAAAACGCAAAGGGTGGTCCAAATTTTCGGCGGCTGTGGATGCGTTTATGGATAAGCCATGTCTCACCTGATTGAGGCATATCTGGCTGAGTTCGAGCGGCATCTTGGCTTCGATCGCCGCCTTTCGCGAAGAGTGCGCGATGAAGTAGAGTCGCACATTTCCGAGACGCTGGAGCATGATGCGAACGAGGAACATGCGATAGCGAGATTTGGTGATCCCCGGATTTTGTCTAGATCTTTTGTAGAAGTGGCGCTTCCTCAGCGAGCGAAGGCGACGGCCGTGATTTTAGGTTTGCTAGCCGCGGTGACTTTCGCCCTGATGAAGTTGCGTTCGCTGTGGTACGACTTTGACCAAGACCAGACAGTATGGGCAGCGCAACTGGCTACTCTGGACAGGACTGGGTTCATTCTAGGAATGCTGGTGGCATTGTTCGCTCTATGGAATATTTATAAGCGTCCGCAGAACATTGATCATGCAATATTGGCCATTCACGCCGCAATGATCTCTTTTTCTGTTTCGATTTTTGCCAGCCTTGGTCGGGCAATGACATTTGCAGGCCCAGAAACGCTTATCTGGCTGACGGGCAGCCTTGAGGTGATTGGTATACTGGCCATCTGTTGGAACCTGCAGTTGACCGTGCGCCATGCCGGTATCGTCCATGCCCTACGAACAACTGAAGCGCCCTGACCTAAATTCCGCTACATCGGGGTAGGCCCGGTTTGCTGACATATGTTGTTGCTCAGCGTCCCCAGTGAAAAATAATCTGATCTCTCTCCGATTTAATTGGCAAGACGCCGAGCCTAATGCGTTGGACAGCACAATGTCATATTCGTCGGACGGCCATGTCGCCGGTTGACGAGCCGACTAAAAACCCGCGCACCGTCTGGCCGCCATGTAAACGAACCGCAAAACCATCCGCACAAATTATACCTTGCATAGCTATGTATATAATCGTACCCTAGGGTAACTAGGTATAGACATGCTGTAAGGGAGTGGCGCAGTGCAAAAATCGGACTCAAAGTTATTTGAAGGGCAGAATCTTTTCATTGTGATTGCACTGGCGCTGGGTGCTTTCGTTTTGGCCATTCTCTATTCGGGCGCCTTCGACGTCGAGGCCATCCGGCTGGCTGTCAGGCAAACTGCTCGCACCTCGCTTGTTCTGTACCTTATGGCATTTTGCGCGTCGTCGCTTCACAAGCTATCGCCGGGCGAAGGCAGTGCATGGCTGGTGCGCAATCGGCGCTGGTTCGGCCTCGGGTTTGCTTTTTCCCATCTATTGCACGCCGTAGTGCTACTGATATTTTTGAGTGCCGACTCCCAGACATTCTGGTCAATGGTGAAGACGCCTAATCTCGTGATTGGCGGCACCGGGTATTTTTTCATCACCATTCTTGCCGCCACGTCATTCAATGGTGCTGTGCGCAAACTCGGGCCGGCAAAATGGAAATTGCTCCATACGGTCGCGGTCTATGTCATCTGGGTCAACTTCATGATTTCAAATGGCAAGCGAATTCCGGTGAGCGAATTCTACCTCCTGCCTGTTGCTCTGCTGGTGGCGGCGATGCTTCTTCGTATGGCTGCGCGTTACTCAAAAAGGACGCCCGTTCCAGCCTGATTACCGCTTGTGTCGTCCATCAAGCCGACCGCCTATCCAGATAATGAAAAGAGATTACATGAAAAAGCTAACTAATCGTCGGCTAATTTGCGCAAGCGTCACGGCAATTTTGATTACCACCTGTTCCGCTGCGTTCGCCCAGTCATCTGCGCAGCCAGTATCTGATCCAACTGCACCGGAAGTTATGACAGGGTTTCCTCCGGCAGCCGATAAGGTCATCAGCCGCGCCAACATATTGAAACCCCAAAACTCTCGCTGGGCCTTTCGTCGTTTACGAGAAATCTATTCAACCCGCGCGGTTGCAAGACCTGATCTGCCGAAAAAGCTGCCCACTAAGGCGCGCGACCTGAGCAACGTTAAGTTTGCAACCACAGGCGGGGATACTCTTACAGTCGCGGAATGGCAGAAGCGGACTGGTACTGACGCTTTGGTAGTGTTGCGAAACGGGCAGATCGAATATGAGTCCTATGCACCAGGGATGTCAGGACGAACACAGCACGCCTTGTGGTCGATGAGCAAATCAATGGTCGGGCTGATGGCAATGATTGCCATTGAGGAAGGTCGGCTCGACCCTCAGCGCCTGGTCACAGAGTATCTTCCCGAATTAAAGGGCTCGGGTTGGGACGGCGCCACGGTTGAGCATGTGCTTGATATGCGGGTTGGCGTTGCCTACCGCGAAACCTTCTCAGACCCGACAGCCGACATTTTCCGCTATCTTTTCGCTGGTGGATTGTTGGTACCCCCGCCTGGTCTGCCGGTTTCGAAAAATCTCTATGAATATCTTGCCACTGTCAAAGCCGGTACCGGCCACGGCGGGCCATTCGAATATAAATCGGTTGATACCGAGGTAGTTAGCTGGATCCTGCAGCGCGTTTATGACCGCCGCCTGGCGGACATAATGTCTGAAAAAATCTGGACTAAAATCGGGGCTCAGGATGAGGCTTATTATATCGTCGATCCTTATGGCATCGATATCGGAAGCGTCGGTCTTGCTGCTTCTGCGCTTGACTTAGCCCGGCTTGGTCAATCGCTCTCAGACAGCGCCAACCGCAAGAACACCTTGCTAGGAAAATCTTCGTTCGATGCGTTGCGTGATGGCAAAACGCGCGATGCCTTTTCCAAGTCGGCA
>JBKJLZ010000044.1:0-5466 GCA_046596705.1 Sphingorhabdus sp.
ACCTTACACTGACGCACCCGGGCAAACGGGTCTGCAATTTCTGGCGAGTGCTGAGATCCGTAACCTGATGGTGCGCGCCTCAATGGACGGGTTTCAAACTGCAATCCATGCAATTGGCGACGCCGCCAATGCCGAGGTTATAGGAGCAATCGAGGAATTGGCGGAGACCTATCCGAAGGACCGGCGCTGGCGGATTGAGCATGTGCAGATCGTCGATCCAGCCGACCTGATGCGGCTAGGCAAGAATGAGATCATTTCGTCAATGCAGCCCGTTCACCAAACGTCCGACAGGACAATGGCCGAAGCGCGGCTGGGACCAGACCGCCTGAAAGGCGCTTATGCCTGGCAGTCGATACTGAGAGCCGGCGGCAAGCTGGCCTTTGGCTCCGACGTCCCGGTCGAATCCGCCGACCCGTTCGCAGGCCTCGCAACAGCAATGACCCGCGAGGATTCGGCTGGCCAGCCGTTCGGCGGCTGGCGACCAGAGGAGCGAGTGACACGCGAACAGGCGCTGGCGGGCTTCACTATCGGTGCCGCTTACGCTGCCTTTGCCGAGGATAAGGTGGGTTCATTGACGCCCGGCCACCGTGCCGATTTCGTGTTGATCGACATCGACCCACTGCTCTCAAGTCCAGCCGAGTTGCGTAAGGCAATCGTCAAGGAAACATGGGTAGGTGGGCGACCAGTTTACAAAAGTGGGGCACCAGACAGCAATAAGGGTGAAGGTCGATAAGACCTCTAAGTCGAAGCGGAATCCGACTGTGATGCATACGTATGTTGCAATTTTGACGCAGCAAAGCGAAAAACTGCGCCATTAATTTCATTTACATGACCTAAAGTCGAAATTGTACTAGCACAGTTACAAATATATCAAAAACAGCGGGAGAGTATGATGTCGAAGACTTTCAAAATTGCCAAATCTGCGCTTGCACTTTCGGTTGCGACTGCAGCTTTAGCCTGCCCTTCACTAGCTTTTGCACAAGATGCAGAGGGTCCACAAGCTGATGTGACAACTGAGAACGTTGAGGAGCAAGATCAAGGCGATATTATCGTTACAGCAACCCGTCGTTCGGAGGCATTGGCCGATATTCCCCTAGCCGTTTCAGCGGTGAATTCAGAAAGCTTGCAGAATTCGGGTGCAAATGACATCCGCCAGCTTAACCAGTTGGCGCCGTCTTTGCTGGTATCGTCGACAGGGTCGGAAGCTAACGGTTCTGCACGTATTCGCGGTATTGGTACGGTTGGCGATAACCCAGGTCTTGAGAGCTCGGTTGCCGTTTTTGTAGACGGGGTATATCGTTCGCGCTCGGGCATTGGTCTCAATGAGCTAGGTGAAATCGACCGCATTGAAGTATTGCGCGGACCGCAAGGCACTTTGTTCGGACGCAATGCATCGGCAGGTTTGATCCACATTATCAGTAAAAAACCAAGTTTCGATTTCGGCGGCAACGTGGAGGCGACTTATGGCAACTACGACATGTACCGTCTTAGTGGCAGCGTAACCGGGCCTGTAACGGAAACGATTGCGGCACGGTTAGACGCAGTTTATGTTAACCGCAAAGGGTTCTACCGCGATATATTGTCGGACAATCGCGTCAACGACCGCGACCGGTATTTCGTGCGTGGACAAGTGCTATTTGAACCTAATGATGACATTTCTCTCCGGTTGATTGGCGATTACACGCGGCGAACTGAATCATGCTGTGCCGCCGTTTATCGTTCGACGGTAGAAACTTTCGACCCTACTCCGGGCGTCCCTGGTGACTTTGCTGTACGCCAACCGAGCGCGTCGTCGGCATCGGGGAGCCGCGTCGTCGATATTCTGACTAGCTTTGGAGGGTTATTTCCCACACCAGGTAATCGCTTTAGCCGCCAAATCGCAATAACGCCGGGCCGTGACTACGACGGTAAAACGACTGACGGTGGTATCTCGGGCGAACTCAACTGGGATTTCGGAGGGGCAACGCTTACTTCGATCACCGCATATCGCCAGTATAAGTCAGGCGGAGGCGGGGACATCGATTACAGCAATGTTGATCTGCTATATCGAAATAACGACGGCACGTCCTTCCGCCAGTTCAAGACGTTTTCGCAAGAACTGCGACTTCAGGGTTCGCTGTTTAACGATAAGCTCGACTGGCTGGTCGGCGGTTACTTCTCCAACGAAAAACTGCGGACGCGCGATAATCTGAAGTTCGGGGCGGATTATGGCCAGTTTCTGGCATGCCGTCTTGTTGCCTCGATTAGCGCATCTGCTGCGCTCCGGGACCCGGATCGCGACGGTGATGGCTGCTTGAGTCCGACAGGAGTAGCAACACTGTTGGGATCACCAACATTTACGGGGCTGAACCTTGCGGGGGGCACTGATGGATCGCAGTTAATCTCTGCTCTGCAACGATTAGGGAATGTTGCAAACGTTGGATTTCAGACGTCCAATTTCGACCAACGCAGCCGCAACTATGCGTTTTTTACGCATAATATTTTCCGTATCACCGATACCGTTAGCTTGACATTAGGCGCGCGTTATACCAACGAAAACAAGCGTCTAACTGCTAGTTTCAATAACACGAATACGGCATGCCCGACACAGCAAGCTCTTACCGGTCCGGCAATTGCCGGCTCATCGAGCGCAACCACGCGCGGGCTTTTGGGAGGAGCAGTGCAGTTCGCCTGTCTTTTCAATTCAAGTTCACAGCTTAACTCTCTGAACCTCAATGACAAGCTTAAAGACAGCCAGGTAACCGGCACAGCAGTATTGTCATGGAAACCAACGCCTGAATTGCTTACTTATGCAAGCTATTCGAAAGGTTATAAGGCTGGCGGTTTCAACCTGGATGCATCCGCGTTGGGTTCACCACTTGGACCACAGGTTCCTGCCAATGTTGCCAATCTCAGGTTCGATCCTGAAAAGGTCGATGCGTATGAAATCGGGTTCAAGTATAATGGACGCCGTTTCAATCTGAATGTCGCGGCTTTCAGGCAAGAATTCAAAAGCTTTCAGTTGAATACGTTCAATGGTTTGTTTTTCTTAGTGCAAAACGTCAACGGCTGTAGCGATCTGATTGGTGGAAGCGGAGCCGATGAAGACACCTCGGGAACTACTGGTGCTTGCGCGCGCGAAGACATTACACCGGGGGTAATATCGCAAGGGGTGGAAGTGGAAGCCTCGCTTTACCCAGCAAGTAATTTTGCAGTGACCGCAGGGTTTACATACGCGGATACTAAGTATAAAAATGACTTGGTTGGCAACAATACTGGTGCTCTTCCATTGGCAACCGAACTGTTTCAACTGCCTGGTAACAACCTTTCGAATGCACCTAAATATGTTGTGACAGGATCCGTCGCTTGGACACCAGATATCGGCTCGAGCGGGCTTTCAGGGTTGGCTTATGTAGATACCCGACTGTCGTCAGACTATAATACTGGTTCAGACCTTTTCCCGGAAAAGGAACAGGATGGCTTTGTCACTGTTAACGCACGCGTCGGTGTCCGCGGTCCTGATATGAAATGGGCGCTGGAATTTTGGGCGCAGAATGTGTTTGATACCCGATATGACCAAGTGGCATTCAACACGCCGTTACAGGCGGCGGGAACTGGATCTCGTGCGCATCAGCAGCAATTCGGCACGGCAACTTCATTCTCCGGCCAGACTTTCTCCTCGTTCCTTGCGGAACCGCGGACCTTCGGGGTTACGGGTCGCTTTAAATTCTGAGCCTCCGCTGCGACAAAAAAAGGGGCCTGCTATTGCGGGCCCCTTTCTTATTGTCTGAAGGTAGTGAACCCTAGCTACTAAACCCGACGCCCAAAAACCCTGGCATCGGTCCGTTCCAGCCGTCGTCGCTAGGTTCATTCTCCGGCGCTGGTTTGGCTGCCACCTTCGGGGCAGCCTTTTCCCGATCCGGCTTCGCTCCAACCTGTCCTTGATCGGGCTTTGGCTTTTCTGATCTTGCCGAACGCTCACGTCGTGGTGCGGGGCGACGTTCATCACGCTCTGGTTTATCCGGCGTGGCCATTTCGGCTTTGCTGAGGCGCGTAATCTTAACCCCAATCAATTTCTCGATGCTATCAATCGCCTCTTCGTCAGCTTTGGTGACAAACGTGTATGCCTTGCCCTGCGCCCCTGCCCGCCCGGTGCGACCAATACGGTGCACATAATCATCGGGGTGCCATGGCGCGTCAAAATTGAACACATGGCTTACGCCTTTGACATCCAGTCCACGCGCGGCGACGTCGGATGCCACCAGCAAATTGATCTCACCAGATTTAAACGAATCCAGCTCTTTCGTCCGCGTCGCTTGATCGATATCGCCATGGATTTCCCCAGAGCGAAACCCTTGCTGGCGCAGACTTTTGTTCAATTCGCGCACCGTCGTCTTGCGGTTGCAAAATATAATGCCGGTGGCGACCTTCTCCTGACGCAGTAAATCGTGCAAAACCTCGCGCTTTTTGGTGGGTGTAACATCGACCAGAAATTGCTCGATGTTGAGATTGGAGGATGCAGGCCGCGCGACCTCGATATATTTCGGATTGGTCAAGAACCGGTCAGCCAGCTTTTTGATTGGTGGCGGCATCGTTGCCGAAAACAATAGTGTCTGACGGTTGGCAGGCAATTTGGTGCAGATCGTCTCGATGTCGGGAATGAAGCCCATGTCGAGCATCCGGTCGGCCTCGTCGATAACAAGCAGTTCGCAACCGTTCAGCAATATTTTACCGCGTTCGAACAGATCCATCAACCGGCCTGGCGTCGCGATTAAAACGTCAACACCTTTTTCCAGCGCCTTTACTTGATCGCCCATCTGCACTCCACCGATGAGCAACGCCATCGACAGTTTGTGATAGCGGCCGTATTTCTCAAAATTCTCGGCGACTTGGGCCGCCAGTTCGCGCGTGGGTTCCAAAATCAGGCTGCGCGGCATGCGAGCGCGAGCGCGCGAGCCGGCCAGAATATCGATCATCGGCAGCACGAATGATGCGGTCTTGCCGGTGCCGGTTTGCGCAATGCCGATGACATCGCGGCCGGTGAGGACGATCGGAACGGTCTGAGCCTGGATCGGAGTGGGGGTGGTGTAGTTCTCTTCGACAAGGGCGCGAAGGATCGGCTCTGCGAGGCCGAAGTCGTTAAATGAGGTCAAAGGTATCTTTCCATAAGGCAAAACGGCCGAATCGCTCTGCGACCGACGGTATCGCGGTTTTTTGACATCCCGCGTTGCCAGGGCTGTCGGTCGTTTTCAGAAAATCGAATGGGCGGGGCGAAATTCGTTTTAGAGAGTTTCGTGCACGCAGCCCGCAAACCCGAAGACTCGGGTCGTTCATTCGCAAGGGTCATATGACAGCGTTCGGTGGTCATTTCAAGGCAGGTTTGGTTGCCGAGGGCGGATTTATCGCGTGGTTTGATGAATATTCCGCCTAGAGGTCATGCCGGGGGCGCAATAGACAAGCCCCCCTCAATCGGGGAATGTCTGCCCG
>JBKJLZ010000085.1:0-5026 GCA_046596705.1 Sphingorhabdus sp.
TTTTCTCCTTAATTTGGCTTAATTCCAGAGAGGGAGCATGTGATCTGTCGATAAGCAGACATATCAAGTCGGACGAGGACATCACGATTACGGCGGCCAGCGCGGCTTCCGCCATGCGTGCGCCACTTTACACAGATGCAGAAAGAAAGCGGCGCGACGAGTCGCCTTGGACACTGATCCAGGGATTACTGGCTCCCGTCCAATTTTTGATTTTTGGTATCAGCCTGTATCTCGTAATCCGGTTTTTGCTGACCGGCGAGGGCCAGTCTGCTGCGGAAATCTCCATAGTGCTCAAAACATGCGCGCTTTATGCCATCATGATCACCGGCTCGATCTGGGAAAAGGTGGTTTTCGACGAATGGTTGTTCGCCAAAGCGTTTTTCTGGGAAGATGTGTTTAGCATGGCCGTGCTCGCACTGCACACCGGCTACCTTCTCATGCTGTTCAATGACTGGGGCACAACGCAGGACCGGATGTATGTGGCACTTGCGGCTTATGCGACTTATATTATCAATGCAGGCCAGTTTCTTTACAAACTGCGGATGGCCCGGCTTGAAGCGCCCATCCGAAACGCGGTGGCCGCATGAATGCGCCGGCTCCACTTTCTGTAGGACAGGGCAGCGACTGCGCTCCGGTTCTAAAGGAGCGCGGTCAGCGTGAGGTGTTCTGCGGCCTAACCGGAATCATTTGGCTTCATCGCAAGATGCAGGACGCCTTCTTCCTCGTGGTAGGATCGCGCACCTGCGCGCATTTGCTGCAGTCAGCCGCGGGCGTGATGATATTTGCCGAGCCGCGATTTGCAACCGCGATCATGGAAGAGCGCGATCTGGCTGGACTTGCCGATGCCAATGAAGAACTCGACCGGATTGTCGATCAGCTGCTGGCCCGGCGTCCTGAAATCAAGTCACTTTTTTTGGTTGGCAGCTGCCCATCCGAAGTCATCAAGCTGGACCTGTCGAAGGCAGCGCAGCGGCTGGGTGCGAAACATGCGCCGCACGTGCGTATCCTCAATTATTCGGGCAGCGGCATCGAAACGACGTTTACTGAGGGCGAAGATGCATGCCTGGCGTCGCTGGTTCCCATCATGCCAGCTTTGGCAGCAACCGCGCCAAAGAATCTGATCGTAGTTGGCTCACTTCCTGACATTGTGGAAGACCAGTTTCGCCGGTTATTTGGCGAGCTTGGTATCACAAATGTCGCCAGCCTTCCCGAACGCGCCGTCGCCGATCTGCCCGGTGTTGGACCTAACACCCGCTTCCTGCTGGCTCAGCCTTTTCTGGGCGATACCGCGCAGGCGCTTGAAGAGCGCGGCGCAGTCCGGCTTGATGCTTTGTTCCCGTTCGGCGTTGAAGGCACAACAAACTGGCTCTATGCCGCAGCGAGCGAATTCGGTGTCGCCGACGCGCATTTTGACTCAGTGCTTCGTCCTTATCAGGAGCGCGCGACCACCGCGCTCGCACATCAGCGCACTCGCCTTGAAGGCCGGTCGATTTTCTTCATGCCCGACTCGCAGTTAGAAGTGCCACTTGCGCGCTTTCTCGCCAACGAACTCGGGATGCGTCTGGTTGAAGTTGGCACACCCTATCTCCATCGCCGCCATTTGGCCCAGGAACTCGCTGCTTTGCCCGCTGGCGTTATGCTCAGCGAAGGTCAGGATGTTGATAAGCAACTCGACCGCGTTCGCGCTGCCAAGCCCGACCTCACCGTTTGCGGCCTTGGCCTTGCCAACCCGCTGGAGGCCGAGGGGCTTTCGACCAAATGGGCGATTGAACTCGTGTTCTCGCCGATCCACGGTTTCGATCAGGCGGGCGATCTAGCCGAACTGTTCGCGCGGCCATTGCGCCGCCGCGATGTGTTGAGGGTATAGCGGAATGCAGCTCTCCGTCTGGACATATGAAGGCCCACCGCATGTCGGCGCGATGCGCGTCGCAACAGCGATGGAGGGGGTGCATTATCTGCTGCATTCGCCGCAGGGCGATACTTATGCCGACCTATTGTTCACGATGATCGAGCGTCGCGGCAAGCGGCCTCCGGTGACTTACACGACATTCCAGGCGCGGGACCTTGGCAAGGACACCTCGCAGCTTTTCCAAACAGCAGCGCTCGATGTTGTCGAACGCTTCAAGCCCGACGCAATGCTGGTCGGCGCGTCATGCACCGCAGAACTTATTCAGGACGACCCCGCTGGCCTCATCGAGAATATGGGCTTGCCAATCCCGGTTATTCCATTGGAACTGCCAAGCTATCAACGCAAAGAACATTGGGGCGCTTCTGAAACTTTCTATCAGATCGTCCGCCACCTCGCTGACAAGGATCGCCGCGCGACCGATAGAGCGACACGTCGCCCTCTGGTTAATCTGCTTGGGCCAACGGCTCTAGGCTTCCGCCACCGCGACGATATCATTGAGATCAGCGGACTTTTAGCCAAGCTGGGCATCGACATCAATGTCACCGCGCCTTTGGGCGCCAATGTTACCGACATTGCCAAGCTCGGCGAGGCCGATTTCAACATTGTGCTCTATCCCGAAACCGGAGACCTCGCTGCAGACTATCTAAAGCGCGAGTTCGGCCAGCCAGCCGTTCGAACTGTTCCAATTGGGGTCGGCGCTACGCAGGATTTCATTCGCGAAGTTGCTGCACTAGCCGAGGTTGACCCCGAGCCTATGCTCGCCGAGGGCCTCTCGCGCCTCTCATGGTGGAGCCGTTCGATCGACTCCAACTATCTGACCGGCAAGCGCGTTTTCATCTTCGGTGACGCGACTCACGCAGTCGCCGCCGCCCGCGTGGCCAGTGAAGAGCTTGGCTTCAAGGTCGTCGGCCTTGGCTGCTACAACCGCGAATATGCCCGCGAGATCCGCGCTGCTGCCAAGCTTTATGGCGTTGAGCCACTGATTACCGATGACCATCTCGCGGTCGAAACAGCGATTCAGGAAGCGCAGCCCGAGCTGGTACTGGGCACGCAAATGGAACGCCACATCGCCAAGCGGTTTTCCATTCCCTGCACCGTGATTTCCTCGCCAGTGCATGTGCAGGATTTCCCTGCGCGCTTCAGCCCGCAAATGGGCTTTGAAGGCGCAAATGTCATTTTCGACAGCTGGGTCCATCCTTTGGTGATGGGACTGGAAGAGCATCTGCTCACGATGTTTCGCGACGATTTCGAATTCAACGACGGCGCAGGGGCTTCGCACCTTGGCCCGGGCCATTCGGCACCCGCCAAGCAGCCCGAACTTGCCACGCCAGCGAACGACACCGAAGCAGTGTGGACCGACGAAGCGGCGCGCGAGCTCAAGAAGATTCCGTTTTTTGTGCGCGGCAAAGCGCGGCGCAATACCGAAATGTTTGCAGCTGAACAGGGCGTTTCGACGATCGAACTCGTTACACTTTATGAGGCGAAGGCACATTATGCGCGGTAACAACAGCCCGTCAGTCCGTGTGGTCATCGTGACCCTCGACAATCATCTGGCCGCAGCAGTTGAGCGCGCCAATCATGACATGGCCCGCGATAATGTCAGCATTGGTTTTTATGCTGCCTCGGATTGGGACCGCGATCCAACGGTGCTCGAACGCGCCAAGGCTGACATCGCGCGTGCTGATGTCATCATCGCAACGATGCTGTTCCTTGAAGAGCATGTTCGCGCCATTCATCCAGCCATGCTTGCGCGCCGTGACGAATGTGACGCGCTTGTCGGCATCATGTCGCAGGGCGATATCGTCAAGCTGACCCGCCTCGGCAATTACAGCATGGACAAGCCCGCCAAGGGGCCGCTCGCATTGCTGAAAAAGCTTCGCGGTTCGGGCAAGCCGGGTGCGAGTTCCGGCGCAGGCCAGATGAAGATGCTGCGCCGCCTGCCAAAAATACTGCGCTTCATTCCCGGCCCGGCGCAAGATGTGCGGCAATATTTCCTGACGCTGCAATATTGGCTCGCCGGGTCGGACGACAATGTTGTTGATATGATCCGTGGGCTGATCGACCGCTATGCAAGCGGTGACCGTGCCGCGCTGAAGGGCAAATTGCCTGCAGCACCGCCGCGCGAATATCCCGAAGTCGGCGTCTATCACCCTGACATGCCCGAGCGCCTGAGCGAGGATGCCAGCAGGCTGCCAGCCATCAAGAACCCACGCGGTACCGTTGGTGTCCTGATGCTGCGCTCTTACCTGCTTGGGAAAGATACCGGCCATTATGACGGCATGATCGAAATGCTTGAGGCGCAAGGCCTTAAGATCATTCCGGCTTTCGCCAGCGGTCTCGATTCGCGTCCGGCTATCGATAAATTCTTCATGGCGAATGGCCAAAGCTCGGTCGATGCGATTATCAATCTGACCGGATTTTCGCTGGTTGGCGGACCTGCTTACAATGACGTTGACGCAGCAGTCGAAACGCTGACTCGAATGAATGTCCCTTACATTGCCGCTCATCCCATCGAGTTCCAGTCGCTGGAGCAATGGGGCGCTGGCAAAATGGGACTGCTGCCGCTCGAAACCACGATGATGATGGCTATCCCCGAACTCGACGGCGCAATCATCCCGAGCGTGTTCGGCGGTCGTTCGGACGGTTCGCCTGAGGGCTGCACGGGGTGCCATCGTAATTGCAAATTCGCCGTCACCGACAATGTCCGCGCGATGCAAAGCTGCCCCGAACGCGCGGCTTCGCTGGCAGGAAAAGTTGCTGCGATGGTCAAAATGCGCCGCAGCGAAATCGCGCAGCGCAAGATTGCAGTCGTATTGTTCAACTTCCCGCCAAATGCCGGGGCCACCGGGACAGCTGCGCATCTGGCCGTGTTTGAGTCGCTCCATGCGACATTGCAGCGGCTGCATATTGAGGGATATGGAGTCGATGTACCCGAAACCTTAGACGATGTTCGCAATGCAATCCTGAAAGGGAATGCAGAGCAATTCGGTGCCGACGCCAACGTCGCTGCACGCATCAGCGCCGACGACCATGTCCGCCTCGATCTGGTTCAGATATTTTTCGCGGCGGACATGGTCGTCGGCGCTGATGCGTGCAGCGACGTTGGCGTCGGCACCG
>JBKJLZ010000098.1:0-3571 GCA_046596705.1 Sphingorhabdus sp.
CAATGCCCGCGTCATGCGCCGCGACGAGATAATCCCGCACATCCGCGATATGATAGGCGGCTACACCCGCGCTGAAATCATTGCCAAGTTAGAAGGTACCGGCCTGCCCTTTGCGCCGATTGCCAAACCCGAAGACATGTTCGACGACCCGCATCTGAACGCCAGCGGCGGGCTTGAGCCGGTGATCCTGGCTAACGGTTGTGAGACCAAATTGCCGTTGCTGCCAATCGAGATGGACGGGCGGCGGTTGGGCAATTCGCCGCAGATACCGCAAATCGGAGCGCACACTGACCAGTTGTTGGCAGGGTTGGGTTATGGTGAGACCGAGATTGCCGCATTCATTGCATCGGGTATCGCCGAATAATTACCGTAGTGCTGAGCTTGTCGAAGCACGCCTAGCCGATAAGCGCCCTTCGACAGGCTCAGGGCTACGGTTATCGTCTTAAACAGCCTCCAGCACCTTTCGCCCGGCCCTGACTCGCATCCTGTGGCTCTTCTTGGTACCCATCGAGATCGATTTTACCGTATCCATGAACACCCACTCGTTGGTTGCCGCCTGGGGGGTAAGCGACAGGTGCATATAGCCGCGGTTCGACGTGTCGACCCACCTCAGTTCGGCTTTGCTAGCCTCGACCAGATTGCGCGCAATGACCATCGGATCGGTCCCCCCTGTCGCGCTTTCAAAGCCAGGCGAAGACACGCTGTGCCCGCCAAATTCGACGCCGGCCGGTTTGCCGCCCTCAAGCAGATCGAACGCCCAGCCATTATGGCTGTCGCCAGTCACCACCACCAGATTGGCGTCGGCCCGCTGCGCTGCCGCAAGTAACCGCGACCGCGCCGTGGGATAGCCGCCCCAATTGTCGAGATTGTTGGGCAAGCCCGCCTTTGCCGCGGCAATACCTTGTCGTGCGTAATTCCGGTTGCGCTCAGGCGCATCTTTCGGGAACCAGTCGAGCGCTTGCTCGGGAGTCGAGGCAAAGCCCATGTTGGTGCCCGAACCGACGACGGTCCAAACCGCTGGGTCACGGGCGATTGTCTTGTTAAGCCAGCTTTCCTGCTCGCTGCCCAACATCGTCATCGCTGGATCGCGCCAGGCGCCATCACGAAATTCGGCAAAGGCTTTCGCTGGATCGGGCGCTCGCATGAAATCGCCATTTGAGTAAGGCTTTGACCGCGCCACAGCACGCGTATCGGTGCGGTAATAGGTCGCGAGATCGCCGATCTCATAGGATTTCCAAGGCTGCTCACCCACCGGCAACCATTCGCGCCATACCTGCATCGCTGCATTTTTGCGGTTGGTCCAGTCGCCTTCGTCGGCCTGGTGGTTCTGCGCCCCGCCTTCCCACATGTCGTTGGAACCTTCATGATCGTCGGTATTGGGGATCATCGGGAAATTGGCGTGAAGCGCCTGTAACTGTTTGTCGGACCGGTAACTGGCATAACGCAGCCGGTAATCGGTCAGGGTCAATATCTCTGTATCCGGGAAAATGCGCTTGGCAAACCCGGCACCGCCATCATAACCGCCGCGTGCATATTCATAGATATAGTCGCCCATATGGAGGACGAGATCGATATCGTCACGCATCGCGCCGTGGCCATAGGCATTGAACTCACCGAAACCGAGGTTCGAGCATGAAAAAATCGCGATATTGAAATTTGCTACTTTGCCAACCGGCAACGTCTTCGTCCGCCCAACCGGGGACATCGTCCCGTCGGGTGCGATGAAGCGGAACCAGTGCCATTTGCCCGGCGCAAGCCCATCAACGGTGATCTTAACCGTATTGTCACGCCACGGCCCCGTAACCATCTGCCCGCCGCCAGCGATTTTGGCGAAATCTTTGTTTTCGGAGATCTCGACCCGAACTTTCGATGGCCCGCCGGTAGGACCAACATAGCGAGTCCAAAGCAGCACCGAGTCCTGGCCTGGCTCGCCGCTCGCGACGTTATGCGTGAAGCCTGTGAGGCCAAGCAATGTCTGCGCCATCGCCGCACCACCGGGCATCATCAATCCGCCAATACCGAACCCTGCTGTCGCCAAAAGTGCGCGGCGGTTGATCACAAATGACATCGTTATTCCCCTTATCTCTCTCACTGCCCTAATCGCTAGGCAATCGCTATTGCAACGATATTACAATTGAGTTCGAAGCGACCATAATTCAGGAAATGCTCGTTTGGGAACGGTGCCTTGCAGATAACTTACCCCGGCAGTCCCACCGGTGCCGGGCTTGCCGCCAATTATCCGTTCGACCGTCAACACATGCTTATGCCGCCAAGTCGCCATCGCATCGTCAAGATCGACGAGTTTTTCGGCCAGCTGATACAGTTCCCAATAGCGATCGGGTTGGCGGTAAACTCCCAGAAATCCGGTCTCTACCTCAGGCGAGAATATATGTGGTTGGCTCCAGTCTCGTTCAAGCTGACCTAGCGGTAAATCGAAACCGGCACGCGCCAATGCGCCGATCGCGTCATCCCAGATGCTGGGTTCAATCAGCGCCTCCGCCATCGCTGCGCGCGCCTCGGGTCGATCGTCCTGAAACTTGAGAAAAGCTGAATCTTTCAGGCCGAGCAAATATTCAACGGTTCGAAACTGGTCTGATTGAAACCCTGAACTCGGGCCTAGAACATGCCTGAACCGAGTATAATCGGAGGGCGTCATTGTTGATAGAACGTCCCAGCTAAGTGTCATAACCGCCTGAATCCGGCTGACCCTCGCCAGCGCCTTGTAGGCTGGCACGAGCGCATCGACCTGAATCTGCGCCTTGGCAAACCTAAGCTCGCGGATCATTTGTTTCAGCCACAATTCCTTGGTCTGATGGATGATGATGAACAGCATTTCATCGTCGAGATCGGACTGCGGGTTCTGACTGGCGAGCAACGTATCGAGCGCGAGATAACGCGCGTAGGTCATTGGGGCGGCTTCGGTCATATCGCCGACACTAGCCGACCAAAAGAAAAGCCGCAAAGAAGATTGTCCGATCCTGCCGTCGTGCTCCTGCGCAGGAGCACAAATCTCTGTTCTCCTGCGCAGGCAGGAGCTTTGCCAGTCAAAAGCCGCACTCGCCAAACAGCACTCCTGCGTTCGCAGCAGAACGGTGGTTCGGATATCAATATGGTCTAGGCCGCAAGCGCATGGTCTCCTGCGCAGGCAGGAGCGCTAGAAATCAAAAGCTGCGCTCGCCAAACAGCACTCCTGCGTTCGCAGCAAAACGGTGGTTAAGATATCGATATGGCCTAGGCCGCAAGCGCGTGTTCTCCTGCGCGGGCAGGAGTGCTGGAAATCAAAAGCTGCGCTCACCAAACAGCACTCCTGCCTGCGCAGGAGCACGTTCGCTTAAAATGTGAACCGGATGCCGCCCGTATACCGACGCCCGAAGCGCTCATATTCAATCGTATACTGGCCGTTTCGATCAGTCGGAATGCCATTCACTTTGAGTAGGTTCCCGGCTACCTTGTGCCTGTCGGTGCTGATGTTAGCCGGCTGTGTGGTCGACACGGCAGGCAATCTTTATGTCGGCGAAGAATGCGCTGGAATCTGGCGTTTTCCAGCGGCACGCGACGGCGGTTCGACTGG
>JBKJLZ010000294.1:0-2574 GCA_046596705.1 Sphingorhabdus sp.
CGCAGCTAAGCTGTTTTATTTACGCGATTGAGCAAGTCTATTCGCTCGGCTAAGCACGTCGCATGAGTGCAAATCAAAGCTATCCGAACACCCGCCTCCGCCGCACGCGCGCCGCCCAGTGGAGCCGCGATTTGGTGCGCGAGAATGTGCTGACGCCTGCCGATCTGATCTGGCCGCTGTTCGTCACGAGCGGCGAAGGCGTAGAGGAACCCATTGCCACGTTGCCCGGCGTGTCGCGTTGGTCAGTCGACGGAATTGTCGAACGCGCTGCCGAGGCGATAACGCTTGGGATTCCCTGCGTTGCATTGTTTCCCAACACGCCCGGCGACAAACGCAGCGAAGGCGGAACCGAGGCGATCAATCCCGACAATCTGATGTGTCAGGCAATCCGGGCTATCAAAGCCGAGCACGGCGGCAAGGTCGGCGTTTTAACTGACGTCGCACTCGATCCTTACACCGCGCATGGCCAGGACGGCCTGATCGACGATGAAGGCTATGTTTTGAATGACGACACAGTCGCGGTGCTGGTCGATCAGGCGATCAACCAGGCCCGGGCTGGCGCAGACATTGTCGCACCCAGCGATATGATGGACGGCCGCATCGGCATGATCCGCCGAGCGCTAGAAATGAACGGACATCAAAATGTTCAGATCATGTCTTACGCCGCCAAATATGCGAGTGCGTTTTACGGTCCGTTCCGCGATGCCGTCGGATCACGCGGGTTGCTGAAGGGCGACAAGAAAAGCTATCAGATGGACCCGGCGAATGCCCAAGAGGCCCTCCGCGAAGTTGCGATGGACATAGCCGAGGGTGCCGACAGCGTTATGGTGAAACCCGGCCTGCCCTATCTTGACATCATCCGAAGCGTGAAAGACCGCTTTGACGTGCCGGTCTTTGCCTACCAGGTGTCGGGCGAATATGCTATGATCGAAGCGGCGGTGGCGGCTGGTGCAGGCGAACGAGACGCACTGGTTCTAGAGACGCTAATGGCGTTCAAACGCGCCGGATGCTCGGGCGTGCTGACCTACCACGCCGCTCATGCGGCACGATTGTTACAAGGCTAACTACAGTGCAAGCCACGAAAAGCAGCGGCAGCCATTACGTATTTCTGGCTACGATATTAACAGGAAGCTTTCTGCTGTTTCTCGTCCAGCCGATGATTGCGCGCATGGCGCTACCCCGTTTGGGCGGCGCACCAGCGGTGTGGAACAGCGCGATGCTGGTGTATCAGGCATTGCTACTGGGCGGCTATGCGTACGCCCACAGGCTAGCGAGAGAAGCGCCGCGTAACCAAGCCAAAATTCATCTCGCTGTATTGCTGGTGGCAGCGTTGTGGCTACCGCTTGGTCTTTCTTCGTTCACCCCACCTGTTGACGGCTCACCGATATTCTGGGTTCCGTGGTTACTTGTTGCATCAATTGGCCCGCTGTTTTTTGCGGTCGCCGCTCAAGCGCCGTTGATGCAGCGCTGGTACGGCTTTGCAGGAAATACAGGCGAACCTTACTCGCTCTATGCCGCATCGAACATCGGCAGTTTTGCGGGATTGATTGCCTATCCGTTGATCGTCGAACCATTCATGCCCTTAAACGCGCAGACCTGGTTGTGGACCGCGATTTATGCCGTGCTGGTTTTGGCGGTCGCCGCCTGTGCCAGACTGCTGTGGCGAGCCCGGAATGAACCGGCGCAACCAAGCTCTACAGTGCGCGCGACATCGTCAATAGGTTGGAATAGGCGTCTATATTGGATCATTCTGGCGGCGATTCCGTCCGGCCTAATGCTGTCGACGACATCGCATCTCACCACCGACCTGATGGCAATGCCGCTGGTTTGGGTAATCCCGCTTGGTCTATATCTGTTGAGTTTCAGCGTTGCCTTTGCCGAAAACCAACGCCCGGCGTTTTGGATCGGCAGAGCCGCCCCGCTTATTATGCTGCTGACCGGTGCTGTGGTATTTCTTGTGTGGGGAAAGGCAGCGATTAATGGCCTTGCCGCAAGCTTAAGCTTGCTGTTCGTCGTCGCGGTCGCACTCCACGGTGAGATGTACAGGACTCGACCCGAACCATCGCAGCTTACGGGCTTCTATCTCATGATGTCGGTGGGCGGAGTTGTGGGTGGATTTTTTTGCGCGATTGTCGCGCCGCTGATATTCGACTGGACCTGGGAACACCCGATACTCATCCTGCTTGCCGCCGCGTTGTTGCCACAGACTCGGTTCTTTTCGCTGGGCGACACGTTTAGCGAAAATGGCGCGCGAGGCATCAAGATTGCGTTGGGTTTGTTGGCGCTGGCTGTCGGTGTTTACGGCGGCACTCAAATGCCAATCGAAGCAACGCTTGCTAAAGTAGTTCTACTTGCAGTGACAATGGTCATTGGCTTGATTGTCATCGGCCATCGGCTTGCGTTCACATTGGTCATCGCTGGATTGATGCTTGCCAATGGTGGGTGGCATCACATGAAACAGACAATCGATGGCGCACGGATGCGCAGTTATTTCGGCACTTACACAGTAAACGCCAGTGACCGGATGCGCTGGCTGAGCCATGGTACGACGATGCACGGTCTTCAAATGCTAGA
>JBKJLZ010000299.1:0-9177 GCA_046596705.1 Sphingorhabdus sp.
ACTGCCGGTGATGATACCGCTGTCCGATGGTTCGCCATATTCCCAGACTGCGCCCGAAGGTGCGGTCAGCGCTAATTGCGGCATTGCGCCCGGTGGGTCTTGGCGTCGATTTTTCCAAGTGAAGCCGTAAGTGTTGACGCCCAAACGGACGATATTTCCAATCCGGTCAGCATCGATGCGCTCGACACCGAGCTCATCGTAGATCGCCTGCGCGTGGCTCCATGTTTCCATCAGGCGCGCTGTGATCGAGCTGATGACGCTCATGTCGGGACCAACCCACTTGACCCGGTGCTTTGGGTCGCCAGAGGCGAAGCGCGGGGTCATAGCGCGATATTGAGCGGCCCATATAGCAACCAATTCTTGCCCTGACAGACCATTAAGATATTCCGCCTCAAAATCCGGTAGCCGACCGCCGCGAATTCCGGCCATCATCGATACGATAAATTTATCAAATGCCGCCTCATCAGACAGCGCGAGGTCGGCCGCGATATTCCAAACATGCAAATGGCGGATGATGTTGTTGATCGTCCAGCCCTTGAATTGAGTTGGCGTTTCGAAATCGGCATCGGACATTGGCGCGAGAAGCGCCGATAGCGCATCGCATTCGTCTCGAAAATCATAAGCTTGTTGCATGCTACCCTTACGATACCGCGCAGATTTCAGCACGCAAGGCCTTACCGCCCGGCCCAATAATCGAACACATGCTGCTGTAGCTTGGCAACGTGCGCCTTTGCCTCTGGACCGGTCCAACAGCCCTGATAATCTATCCGTCCGGTCCACCATCCCTGCCCCGGCAAGCCATCACCCTCGCGGACCACAAGCACCGCGAGTGCGGGCGCGCCGTCAGCCTCACATTGCCTGTCGATCTGGTCCAGTGTTTTGCAGACGGCACGCATTTTGGGGCGGGTAAAGCGAAAGCCAAGGTTCAGCAGCAGTTCTGAATAGCTAACCGAACGGCCTTCACGCGCGGCGCATTCGAGGATGGCCTTTATCCGAGCCACGTCATGGAGCGCCGAAAGGTGGGAACTCGGGTCGCTAAGGAAATCTTCAAGGATCGGGTCCATCGCGATTTAAACGATCAAGAAACGACCCGAATATGCGCTTCGTGGCGAGGTTCCGATGCTTTTACACTCAATCCGGCGAAAATCGCATCTACAATCTGCGCCAGCTTTTCCGCCTTCAATTTGCCAGTGCCGATATAAATGATGGCCTCAGGATTGGTGTAGCATTGCACCATCTGGTTAATCAGCGAGACCGCTTCGTCAATCGACAGCCCCTCAAAATATCCCTGCTCCATCGCTTCGGCCACGATCAGCGCCAGATAATGATCCCCAAGATCGACATAGCCGCGCACGACTTCGAAATACTGGTTACCAATTTCAAGATAGCTTTTGAGCAAGGCCGGCTCAGCTTCATATTGCTGAACCATCAGCGCAAAACGGCGGGCAAAATACTGGAACATTTTTTCGCGTACCGGCAGGTCGGCCGCGGTTACTTCCTCCATGATCCGGATTTTCTCAGCGAACCACTTTTCCGCTACAGCCTCCATCAAGGCTTCTTTGCTGTCGAAGAAGCGATAGAGATTGGAAGGCGACATACCCGCCGCAGCTGCAAGGTCGGTCATCGAAATATCGGCTGAACCACGCTGGCGAACGAGATCGTCAACCACCTCCAGAAGCTGGTATCGGGTAGCTTCGATATCGGTTTGGGGTCGCGCCATGCCGGCTCCTGTATTATACTGTCATAACAGTTTTATGATATATGGCAGATATCTTCAATTTTCAACACCGTCGAATGCAAAACTGGTTTGCTTGGTTGCAAAGTCCTGAAGGCTCTCATCGCCCACCAATCCGGAAAGCGTCAACCCCAGCAACCTTATCCCCATCTCGGCAGGCAGTATCTGGTCGAGTAGCCAGTGTCCCAGTTGCGCAAATTCGGCGCGGTCATTCAAAACATGATCGATGGTACGTGATCGGGTAACCGTTCGGAAATCAGAAAAACGCGCTTTCAATATCAGCGTTCGACCATGTGCGTTATAGTGTTCAATCCGCTCCCATACCAATTCGATGATATCCTCCAGCGCGTCGCGCAATTCGGCCTCTTCACGCTTGTCATCGAAATAGGTTGTTTCCCCGCCGATTGATTTACGGATGCTATTGGCATTAACTGGGCGGTCGTCAACACCTCGCGCTGCTTGGTACAGATAACCGCCCCAACTACCGAAGTGATGAGCTAACCAGGCTTCATCCTTTTGCGCCAGATCAGCGCCAGTGTGCACACCCAGTTTGGCCATCTTTTCCGCAGTCCGCGGCCCTACACCATGGAAGCGGCGAACGGTAAGTCCAGCGACGAAATCCGCGCCCTGTTCGGGCAAAATTACGCAAATTCCGTCGGGCTTGTTTTGATCGCTCGCGAGCTTGGCGATGAATTTGTTGTAACTGACCCCGGCACTCGCGGTTAGTCCCGTTTCGGCGGCGATAGCGGCGCGGATTGCCTTTGCAACTCTGACCGCAGAGCCGATCCCTTGTTTATCATACGTAACATCGAGATACGCTTCGTCGAGCGATAATGGCTGAATCAGGTCGGTATGTCGCGCAAAAATCTCACGGATCTGGCGCGATACCAGCTTGTATGCCTCGAAGCGTGGTTTCACGAAGATGAGGTCAGGACATTGGCGCTGCGCAGTAATAGATGGCATTGCCGACCGCACCCCAAAAGCCCGGGCTTCATAGCTTGCAGCGGCGACAACCCCGCGTTTCGAGGAACCACCGACTGCAACTGGCTTCCCACGCAACTCCGGATTGTCGCGCTGCTCGACGCTGGCGAAAAACGCATCCATATCGATATGAATGATTTTTCGAGAGGGGCTATCCGAATCTGACACTGGCCCACCCTACCCGTTTGCACTGAGCTCGACACTTACGGAAAAGGATGCGGTTGCGCGTCTAGCCTCCGACCGCTGCACGCAACGCCTTCCGGTCCAACTTACCGATCATCGTTTTCGGCAGCACATCGAGCACCACAACAGCCTGTACGCGCTCATGCTTGCCCAGTTGCGGATTGAGCCATGTAGCAATGGCCTCGCCATCATCGGCAGCTCCGTCGTTTAACGTTATAAAGGCGCGCGGGCGTTCGCCGAGATAATCATCGGGTACACCGATCACCAACGCTTCTTTCACTGTCGGATGCTTGTAGAGGATGTCCTCGATCTGACTGGGAAAGACCTTAAAACCGCCGACCGATATCATGTCCTTCAACCGGTCAACGATGAAAATATAACCATCTTCATCAATTGTGGCGATATCGCCGGTCCGCAAATAGTCGCCTATAAAAACCTCGGCATCAGCATCAGGCCGGTTCCAGTATCCGCGCATCATTTGCGGTCCGGCGAAAACAAGTTCGCCGGGTTCGCCATCAGGCGCAGGCCTGCTTGAATCTTCCTTGTCTAGCAACTTGACATCGGTGCCGGGGATCGGCTGGCCGATGCTGCCCAATTTGTTGAGGCCCGAATAAGGATTGCAAGAAACGACGCCCGAGCTTTCGGTGAGGCCGTAGCCCTCGATCACCACCGCGCCGCTGACCTTTTCAAACCGCTCCTTCAACGCCGCAGCCAATGGCGCTCCCCCGGATATACAGGCGCGCAGCGAGGCGAAATTGGTCTTGGCGATGTCAGGGCAGTCGAGCAAAGCCTGATACATCGTCGGCACGCCAGGCAAGGAAGTCACATTGGTACGGTTGATTGCGGCAAGTGCGGCCTTAGCTTCAAAACGCGGCAGCATGACTATCTCGCCGCCATTGTAAATCGTCCGGTTGAGAACGGTTGCGTTGGCGAAAACGTGAAAAAACGGCAGCACGCCCAAAATGCGGTCGTCCACAGGCTGGTCCGGTTTGTTAATCCTCGATTCCGGATCGAGCGAGTTAATCTGCCGCGCGTTGGCGGTAATATTTTGATGGCTGAGCATCGCGCCCTTGGGCGTACCGGTGGTGCCCCCGGTATACTGCAACTGGGCGATGTCCTTAACAGGGTCGCACGACACAGCCGCGTAATCGCCTTTGTTGGCCAACAAGTCAGCGTATCGGGTAATCCTTAGGTCGCCAGGGATCTCCGCGACTTCTTTGGCTTTGAACAGCCGGTAGGCCAGGCTTTTGACGACCGGCAAAGCCTCCGCTACACTTCCAACGACGAGTTCCTTCAGTCCACTGCAATCAAGCACCTTGATTGCGGTCGGCAGCAATGCAGCCGCTGAAACGGTAAACAATATCGTCGTCCCACTATCTGCAACCTGATGGGCCAGCTCATCAACAGTATAAAGCGGCGAGAAATTGACGACGATTGCGCCAGCCGCAAGCGCGCCATAATATGCAGCAAGATAATGCGGCACATTGGGCAAGAACAATCCGACGCGGTCCCCCTTGGCAACGCCTTTGTCCTGCAACCCCCTCGCCACGTGCTGTACCGAATTTGCCATTTCGGCATAGCTGAATTTGCGCCCCATGAAATCGGCAAGTGCCGCTTCGCCCATTCGCTCAGCAGAGGCAAAAAACATGTCGTGCAGCGCCATCGGGGCGAATTGCTGGTCCCATTCAGTCGGGTGCAGGTAGTTAGTTGTCCAGGGCGTGCTCATTGCGTCAGCTTGCGACATTATTTCGAACTATACCAGCCCACTCCGTCGCGTATTTCTACGGTCGCCCGACCAGCACGTTCGAGATAGCGCAGATGTGCCATCGCTTCGCCCGTAGCCAGGCCGTAGATGCTGTCATCGATCGGTCGTCCGAACAGCAGACCAAAGGTATCAACGCCGCGCATTTCCCTGGTCCGTAGTGCAGTCTCAAGCCGGTCGAGTTGCTCATGATGTCCAGCTGCCAAACGGTCGAGCCGCGCATGCAAGCCTCTGAAAGGAAAGCCATGCGCGGGGAGAACCAACATGTCCTCGGGCAGCGCCGCCCTGAACTTTGCAATCGACGCCAGCCATTCGGAAAGCGGATCGGCATCTGGCTCGCTGTCCATGATTGATACGTTTGATGTGATCCGCGGTAGTATCTGGTCGCCAGCAACAATCACGCCGTTCTGATAGTCGACCAAACAGGCATGTTCAGGCGTGTGCCCGCCGCCGGTCATGACTTGCCAATCGCGGTTGCCGACACGCACAGTCGCACCATCGTCGAGCCGGTGATGGCTGCTTGGCAGGCGCGAAACGGCCCGGGCAAAGTTCCCCCAGCCACCGTTACGCATCTTGTCGATACGTTCTTCATCATATCCATAAAATTTACGGCGGCGCAAAATGTCTTCGGGTGGATGATCGAACTGCTCGCTGGTGAGCAACCGCGTGAGCAGCCACTCAGTCCGGTTCATCCATACCGGAACCTTGAACTTATTGGCGAGCCAACCGGCACAACCGACATGGTCGGGATGAAAATGCGTGACGAATATGCGGGTCAGGTGCCGATCGGACAGGACGCCACCGAACAGCGATTTCCAATATTCGACCACGTCGGGCAAAAACAGTCCGGTATCGGCGATAGCATAGCCCTTACCCTCCGGTGCATCGTCGTCGAGCAGCCACAGATTGATGTGGTTGAGGTTCCCCGGCACCGGCATCCGGGTCCAGCCCAGATCCGGCGCAAGCTGATAAATTTCGCCATATTCCGGCGCATGGTCACCGAGCGGATAGGTCAGCCCCTTAAGCTCCTTCGCCTCAAACCCGTGATCGACGAGCGACATGTCATATGCAGGGGGAGCTTTGGTGGCCATGAAACGAGCCGTGCCTCAACCGCGCAGTTAAGGCAATGGTGACGTTAGGGAAAGACGAAACAGCCCTGCCGTCCCGATTGTGTTAAGCCAATCGTTGTGCTAGTTTAAACACAATAAAACACATCTAAGCACACTGGGGCCTCTAATGGTAGAAACTTCGACAATGACGATCAGGGTAACTCCCGAAGTCAAGGCGCGACTGGGGCAATTGGCGGAGGACACAAAACGCAGCCGAGCCTTTTTGGCGGGTGAAGCCGTCGCGCATTATGTCGAGCGGGAGCAGGCTATTGTCGATGGCATAAAGCGCGGACTGAAAGACGCAAAAGCAGGCAAGCTCGTTGCGCATGACGCGGCGATGGAAGAACTTTTCGATGCGGTCGAAGCCGCCGCAGGTGCCCCGCGTAAATGAAGCGCCCCGTCATGTGGTCGCGCGATGCGCTTGACGACCTCAAGCAACAGCTCAGCTACATCGCAACTGATGATCCCAACACAGCACGCAAGATCGTCGCCAAGCTTCGCTCAACCGGAGAACAGCTCGCTGATTTTGCAACCGGGCACCCGGGCCGGGTGAGCGGCACTTATGAAAAATCGGTCAGGCGCTTGCCTTATATTATCGCTTACGCCTTGACTGAGCATAAAGGCCGCGAAGTTATTGCAATTTTACGTATCATCCACACGTCTAGGGATTGGGATACCGAAAGGTGGCCGTCTTGAAGGATGGTATGGGCACTAGGGCAAACATTGGAGGAAAATATTATCCTGTCCCGCTTGCGAAACCAAGCCTATTCCCCGGCTTTCTTAAACAACGTATCCGCTGTCAACTCTGGCTTCGCGCCTTCATCTTCCTCTTCGCCGTTCAGCGCAGCTTCGGCCTTGCGGGCGGCTTCGGTGCGTTCGGCGCGGAGTTCTTCGATGAGTGCTTCGCGGTCGGTGCCCAGACGCAGATCATCAGCAGCTTTATTGTCGATACCGGCCTTTTTGGCGATACGATTGACGATGGCATCAAGTTCGCGCTGTGAGCACAGACCCAAGGTTACCGGATCCTTCGACTGAATTTCGGCGATGTTCCAATGGCTGCGCTCACGGATTGCGGCAATTGTGTTGCGCGTCGTGCCAATGAGTTTGCAAATCGCACCGTCCGAAATTTCGGGATGATTGCGTAGCAGCCAAGAAATGCCGTCAGGTTTGTCAGAACGTTTCGATACCGGCGTGTAACGCGGACCTTTGGTGCGGCGAACCTGATCAGGGCCTTTGCTCATCACAAGGACATAATCCTCATCAGCCTGACCCTTTTCGATTTCTTCCATCGCCAATTCGCCAGCATGGACAGGATCGCGACCGGTATATTTCGATCCCGTCATATCGTCGGCCATCGCCTGCACCTCGAGGATGTGAATTCCACAGAATTCAGCGATCTGGGCGAAACCAAGCGCAGTGTTGTCAACCAGCCAGGCGGCGGTTGCATGTGGCATCAACGGGGTGGCCATGTACGTAACTCCAATAATAAGGGCCGCCCCTTCCGGAGCGGCCTGAAACTGTCGATCAGGCATTAGGCGATATTGTCAGCGGCGGCAAGGGGGTGGTTGCGCGGCAATGAACTGTAAATCAATGATTGACATATGTCGCCGACTTAAATACATAGATGCATGATATTGAGTTGGCGACATAAAGGTCTGCGGGATTTGTTCGAGACCGGGAACATTGCCAAAGTCAGGCCTGACCAGCACAAGAAATGCCTGCGCTTACTCGACGCGCTCAGTCAGGCAGTGCTGCCCGAGGAGATGAATTTGCCCGGGTGGCATTTCCATGGGTTGAGAGGAAAGCCGAAGCGCTATGCAGTCGCGGTAAACGGCCCATGGCGAATAACTTTTGGTTTCGATGGTCAGGACGCCATCGATGTTGATCTGGAACAATATCATTGAACAGGACGCTGCCATGAATGCTCATAGCCCCATTAAGCCGACCCGCGCGCCCACATTGCCGGGTGAGATACTGAAAGAAGATGTGTTACCTGCACTTGGGCTGTCAGTTGCCGAGGCAGCGGGACAGTTGGGTATTTCGCGACAGGCGCTGTACAAGATACTTGACGGCAAAAGTGCGGTCACACCCGAAATGGCGCTGCGCCTTGGCAAATGGTGCGGTAATGGTCCGGGACTTTGGTTGCGGATGCAGCAGGCTCATGACCTTTGGGCGGTAGAAAAAGAAATGGGTGGTGCGCTAGGCGCTATACCGTCGCACGCGGTGGGCTAAACCTCCAACACAATCTTACCGACGAAATTGCCGCTTTCCATCAGTGCGTGCGCTGCGGCGGCTTCGGCGAGAGGAAAACTCTGGGCCATTTCTGGCCTAAGCTTGCCTTGGGCGACCAATGGCCACACTGTTCTGTAAATCTCGTCGGCAAGCAGCGCTTTGAACGTTGCTGACCGTGCACGCAGGGTCGATCCGGTCAGCGTCAGCCGACGCATCATCACTTGTGCCATGTTGATTTCGGCAACCATCCCGCCCTGCACCGCGATAGTGACATGGCGGCCATCTTCGCGCAAACATTGCAAATTGCGCGGAACGTAGCTGCCCGCCACCATATCGAGCACGATATGGACGCCCGTTCCGTCAGTGATTTTCTTCACTTCCTCGACAAAGTCCATGGTGGCGTAATTAATCGCATGGTCCGCGCCGAGCGCCCTTGCAGAGTCACATTTATCGTCCGATCCACAGGTGACGATAACCGACAAACCGAACAGCTTGCCCAACTTAATCGCCATGCTACCTATGCCGCTGGTGCCGCCGTGCACGAGTATCGTTTCGCCTTCCAATGCATAAGCGCGTTCGAAGACGTTATGCCACACCGTGTAAAGCGTTTCTGGGAGAGCTGCAGCCTCGGCCATGCTGAGTGTGTCAGGAATGCTCAGGCATTGGTCTGCTGGCGCGGTGCAATATTCGGCATAGCCACCGCCTGATACAAGAGCGCACATTTGCTGGCCTAACAACACGCCATCCACGCCTAAGCCGACAGCTACGATTTCTCCAGAGATTTCCAGCCCCGGAATGTCGCTCGCACCTGGCGGCGGCGGATAAAGTCCTTTACGTTGGATGACATCGGGGCGATTTACACCGGCCGCGGCCACGCGGATCAGCACTTCACCCTTTCGGGGTGTCGGAACCGGCCGTACGCAGGTCACCAGCACTTCTGGACCGCCCGGAGTACTGATCTCGATAGCGGTCATTAGTTCTGGTAAAATGGCCATTGCCGCAAGCTCCCCTTTTGTCCTGCCTTCTACGCAGCTTGTATATTGACAGCAAGCGCAGTCCGGTAAATTATAAGCTATGGAAAGCGACGAAAATCTGCCGCTGCGCCGCGATGATCCGCTGGCCAATTTGGTCCGTCAGGATATCGACCCTTTGTCGGTTGCCGAGCTTGAGGAACG
>JBKJLZ010000338.1:0-10114 GCA_046596705.1 Sphingorhabdus sp.
CACGCTACACAGGAGGCGTTTTGCAATCAACTGCTTACCTTCGTATCTTGTGCACCGCGATGAACGAAGGCATAAGCATTTGAAATAAAGTTGCGTAGACATTCCGGCACAGAGTGCGTGGGCATGGAGATTTATATGGCTGCTGCCAAAATTGCAAAAACCGACCCAAGCCTTTTGAAAGCGATGGCAGAAGCTTTCACGGTCAGCGCGCTCCCCGGAGAAAATGAAGGCTTCGATGCCAAAGCTTGCGACGAAGCGGCCCGCTTTACTCTTGAGTTGGCGCGTCAACGCAAGCCGGGCAATCCGGTGGTTGCACTTGATACGTTTGCTGATGCGCAAGGCCGGTTGGCAATGCGGATCGCAATGAACAATGATGATATGCCGTTTCTGGTTGATTCTATCTCGGCGGCGTTGGCGGCAAAGGGCGTTAGCGTTAAGCGGTTGATCCATCCTGTTTTGACTACCAAACGCGACGCCGCTGGCTTGTTACAATCCGTTAGCCGGAAACGCGGATCAAACGATATACGCGAATCTTTTATCTATCTCGAAACTGGCCGGATCGATGCCAAAGAGCGTCGCGCGCTGGAGACCGAGCTTTTAAACGTCCTCCGCGATGTACGCGGGGCGGTCACCGATTGGCGCGATATGCTGGCCGCGATGGGCGAAGACGCGGACAGCCTGCCAGATGGCGAGGGTGCAGCACTCATCCGGTGGTTTCTCGACGGCAATATGACGGTGTTGGGGCATGAGCGGATTGCAGCCAGCGGCGAACGTTCGCAGCGTTTGGGGCTGTCTCGCGTCAGTGACGCGCCAATGCTTTCGGCACAAAGCATCGGTCTTGCCATGAAGTGGTTCGAAGAAGGCGGACGCGCGCCTTTAGTGCTGAAAGCCAACCGCGTTTCCAGCGTCCACCGGCACGTCCAGCTCGACATGGTTGTCGTGCCCGAGCTTGTTGGCGGTCGAATTATCGGCATCTCTATCACTGCTGGACTTTGGACAAGCGCGGCACTTGCAACATCACCCGAACACATCCCGGTATTGCGGACGCATTTGGCCACATTAATGGATCGTTTCGGTTTCGATGCTTCTGGTCATGCTGGCAAGGCCATGACTCACGTGTTGACCGCGTTACCGCATGATTTGCTGGTATCGTTGAAACTTTCAGAACTGGAACGCGTCACGCTGACCGCGATGTCGCTGACCGACCGGCCCAGGCCTAAGCTCATATCGCTTCGCTCGCCGCTCGGACGGCATCTTTACATTTTTGTCTGGCTGCCTCGCGACGACGTATCGACGGGCATGCGGCGTCAGATCGAGGCGATGCTGGTCGAGCAGACCGGTGGATCGATGCTTGGCTGGACAATCGGACTGGAAGACGGTGGCATCGCTCTGCTGCGTTACACGCTCGACTTGCCGGATCGCGCGCAAAAGGTCGATGAGGCAAAACTTGATGATCGGCTGGAGCTTATGGTGCGCGGGTGGGAACCCGCAGTGGAGGTTGCGCTGGCCAGGCTGACCGATGAAAAACGCGCTGCTGCCATGCTGGTGCGTTACGGTCCAGACTTTCCGGCGGGCTATCGAAGCCATTACTCGACCGAAGAAGCAGCGCGCGATGTCGTCGGGCTGTTAAACATGGAACGCAATCAGAGCCGTATCACCAGGTTGTCTGTAGGCGGCGACCACATGCGGCTTAAAGTTTACAGCCAAGGCGGCGCGATGCCGTTGAGCGATATTGTTCCTGCACTTGAAAATTTTGGTTTTGATGTACTTGAGGAAGCACCCACCACGCTCACCGGGGGGAACTATATCCACGACTTTCGTCTCGCACTGCGCGGTGGTGACATCACCTCAGTGATGGCGCGGGCGCACATTCTGGAAGGTGCGCTGAGCCAAGTGCTTGATGGTGACGCCGAAGACGATGCGTTTAACCAGCTGGTGACGATTGCCTCCCTCGATCCGCAGGCAGTCATCTGGCTGCGCGCTTGGTATCGGTATCTGAGACAAACTGGCGTGAATTACGGCATGCCAAACGTTGTAGCCGCACTGGCTAAAAATTCTGGGGTGACGCAGTTACTGATTTCTCTGTTCAAATCATTGCATGATCCCAAATTTGATGCCGGCCGGGACAAAGATTCGGTAAAATGTATCAAAGCAATTGATAACAGTCTTTCGGACGTTTCCTCAATTGACGAGGACCGTATTCTTCGCCGTTTTCTTGGGGTCATCCGCGCGACGCTGCGCACGAATGCGTTTGCGCCGGCGGCTGCGGAAGCATTGGCTTTCAAATTGGATAGTGCACGCGTTCCGGGCCTTCCGGCACCGCTGCCTTGGCGCGAAATTTTCGTGTATTCACCCAGGGTAGAGGGCATCCACCTTCGTGCAGGGCCGGTGGCGCGTGGGGGCTTGCGGTGGTCCGACCGGCGTGACGATTTTCGCACCGAAGTGCTGGGCCTAATGAAAGCGCAGCGAGTGAAAAACGCAGTGATCGTACCGACTGGCGCGAAAGGCGGCTTTTATCCGAAACGCCTCCCTGACATGCGCGTCGATCGTGATGCGTGGTTTGCCGAAGGAACCGAAAGCTATAAAATATTCATCCGCACCTTACTCTCGGTCACCGACAACATCGTCAATGACAAGATTGTCCATCCGGTCGATATCGTGATCCATGACGGCGACGACCCTTATTTCGTCGTGGCTGCTGACAAGGGCACAGCAACTTTTTCGGACACCGCCAACGCTATCGCGCTCGAACGCAACTTCTGGCTCGGTGATGCTTTTGCCAGCGGCGGCTCGGTCGGTTACGATCACAAGGCGATGGGCATAACTGCAAAGGGCGGCTGGATGTCGGTTCAACGCCACTTCGCCGAAATGGGCATCGACGTTCAGAAAACGCCTGTTACGGTTGCCGGTGTTGGCGATATGTCGGGCGATGTGTTCGGCAACGGCATGCTGCTGTCCAAATCGCTGAAATTGGTTGCGGCGTTCGACCACCGGCACATCTTTTTCGATCCTAAGCCCGATCCGGCGACGAGCTGGAAAGAGCGCCAGCGGATGTTCAACCTGCCACGTTCAAGCTGGCTCGATTACAACCCCAAGCTTATTTCCAAAGGCGGCGGGGTATTCGCCCGCAGCGAAAAGAGCATCAAGACCACGCCCGAAATCCGTGCGCTGCTCGGTATCGACGATAAGGAGCTGGAACCCGCGGCCTTGATGACTGCGATACTGCAAGCGCCGGTTCAGCTTATGTGGTTCGGCGGTATCGGCACCTACATCAAAGACTCGTCTGAAAACCATATCGAGGTTGGCGATCCGGCGAATGACAGCATTCGCGTTAATGGCTCACAAGTGCGTGCGCAGGTTGTTGGCGAAGGTGCAAACCTGGGCGTCACACAGGCGGGACGGATCGGTTTCGCGCTCAGGGGTGGGCGCATAAACACCGACTTCATCGACAATAGCGCAGGCGTCGATTGTTCGGATAACGAAGTCAATATCAAGATTGCGCTTAACGCTGATATGCGCGCTGGAAAGCTGAAAGAGCCAGCGCGAAACGTCTTGCTCGCCAGCATGACCGATGCGGTTAGCGCTTTGGTGCTTGAGGACAACCGCCTACAAACGCTGGCGCTGTCAATCGCCGAAGCTGGCGGGGCAGGCGATTTGCCCGCCTATGTTCGCCTCATCGAAAGCTTTGAAAGCACGGGGCGCTTAGACCGTGTTGTAGAAGGAATCGCCCCGAACGAGGAACTACTTCGCCGGGCTAGTGAAGGCAAAGGATTGACTCGGCCCGAACTGGCAGTGCTGTTGTCGACCGCCAAACTTGCTGCACAAGATGCAGTCGAGGACGCGCCGCTCGCAATCGACACGTCGATGGAAACCGAATTACTCGCAGCTTTCCCAGCGGCAATGTCCAAAGCGCACAAAAAGGCGATCCTTGGTCACCGGCTGCGTAAAGAGATCATCGCAACCAAATTGGTCAATCGTATGATCAACCGCTTGGGGCTGCTCCATCCGTTCGAACTCGCCGAAGAAGAAGGATGCAGTCTGTCCGATGTAGCAGCGGCGTTCGCGATTGCCGAGCGGATCTACGAACTTCCGTCGCTGTGGGCGGCAATCGACACATCCGAAATGGCCGAACAAACGCGGTTGATGCTCTTTAACCAGACCGCTGTTGAAACTCGCGCACAGATGGCCGACATTATCCGTAATTCACATGAAGGACGCGATGTCGGAGCGGCAACTGCCCTTTATGCTCCGGTCGTCGACAAACTCTCCGCCGGGCTGGATGGATTACTGCCCGATGACATACGCTACCAAACCGAGACATTTGGCGCGCGGCTGATCGAAAATGGAGCACCACGCAAAATTGCCGAGCGACTGGTCAGGATGGCGCAACTGGACGGCGCGATTGGCCTCGCATCCTTATCGGCGGCGCAAAAAGGTGACGTCACCGCATTGACCCTCGCCTTTACAACGATCGGCAACGCGCTGGGTATTGGTTGGGCGCAAGGCACGGCGATGCAGATGGACCCGCAGGATCCGTGGGAGAGACTTCTGGTCGCTGGGCTAGCGCGAGATTTCCAGGCCATGCGGCTCGATTTCCTGCGTCGACGGGCGAGCAAAAAACCGGTTGAAGACGCACAACGCTGGCTAGCCGATAATGCTTCCCGCGTGCGTGCTTTCAAGGCGACTGTGGACAGGGCAAAATTGGGTGCTATGCCTACCCCTGCGATGTTGGCGCAGATCGCGGGGCAAGCACGGGTGCTGTTGGCGCGTTAGAACAATCTTTAGGGGTACCGCATGAACCAGATCGTGGAGTCGCAGCCGCTTTTTGATCCAATGGACGCGAATTTCTGTCGCGATTTTTACCCCAATATCAAACGAATGCGCGAATCATGCCGCGCATACCGACATCCGGGCACATTAACACCGGTTGTGTCATTCTTTCGCTACGCGGATGTGGCGCCGATGCTGGCTAACTGGCACGATTGGTCTTCCGAACGCTCAGAAGAAAAGAAGGCCCGTGGACTTGGTGTCGCGTCAATCATGCTCGGCAACGATCCGCCGTTGCATACGCGCTACCGCAAGATCATGGCGCCTTTTTTCATGCCTAAATCGATTCAAAGCTACGAAGCGATCATCGAAGGGCTGATCGACGAGGCGGTCGAGGCTTGCGTTGGCACCGGCGACACTGATTTCGTTGAGAAATTCGCCGATCACGTGACCGTCGGCCTGATTTGTGAAATTTGCGGTATCCCCAAGGAAGACCGCGAAATGATCCGAACCAAGGCGATGTTAGTTGCGGAAAATTACGGCAAGGGCATGTTCTGGAGAGAAGAAAATCCCGATATCGAGGCGATGATTGCCAAGGTGAGCTGGGATTTCGGTTTTTATTTCATCCAGCATGTCGAGCGACTGAAAACGTCGGGGCAGAACAGCATATTGGGCAGAATGGCCGAGCATCTGGACAACCCGCGTGAAATCGCCGCGATGTGCGCGCTGATCATTGCAGGCGGGGTCGAGACCACTACCAATAACATCGTCCACGGCCTTCAGGAACTGATCCGCCATCCCGAACAGTTTGCGCTGCTTCGTAGACAACCCGAATTACTGGACAGTGCCATTGAAGAAATGGTCCGCTATCGTGGCACGCTTCGTCGACAGGAACGCGTAGCGACGCAGAATGTCGATGTGGACGGCATCGAAATTACCGAGGGCGACACCGTGGTTCTTTGGAACGCGTCGGCCTGCCGCGATCCGGACTTTATTGATCGGCCCGACGAATTCGACATCAGCCGCAAGCCGAACCGGCATATCGGTTATGGCAACGGTATTCATATGTGCATCGGCAACGTTCTCGCCCGTGCGGAGTTGCGCGCAATCTTCGGGCGGTTATTGACCGCGACCTCGCATATCGAGGAAGCACGAGGGGCCGACAGCTATCAGGATGCTGGGAACGGCGTGATGGACGTAGCCAAACGCTATAGCCTCATCATGCACGCCTAAAGCTGGTTATGCAGCCGCTTCTACCTCGCGCTTGTAGATACTGTTGATCGGAAATCTGAACAATTGCATCACCATCGGCTCGAAGAACTCGAGCGGGAAGGTATCGTAATCGGGATCGAATGATGGACAATCATATTTCTCGATAAACTCTTCAGTCGCGGCGAAATATTCATGCCCCCTAAACTGATCGCGCATGTCACGGTTGAGGCCAAGATGATGGAAGAAATTTACGCCCTGAAAAATACCATGATGCTCGACGATCCAGTGTAGCTCCTCCGAAACAAAAGGCTTGAGTATCGCTGCTGCAATATCAGGATGGTTAGCGGCGCCGAGTGTATCGCCAATGTCGTGTAGCAGCGCCATTACAACATAGGGCTCGTCACGGCCATCGCGGTGGGCGCGCGTTGCGGTTTGTAACGAATGCGTCAGCCGGTCGACTGCAAATCCGCCAAAATCGCCGTCGAGCAATTTCAAATGATCTAGCACCCGTTTTCCGCCATTCTGCGCAAACGGGATATTGTGGCTCATGATGATCTGCCAGTCTTCTTGAGTGCTTTCCGCCATATCGTGGAAAGTTGCGCGGCTCTCGTTGTTGTCCATGGTGTCCCTAACCGTCCTTTGCCTTATGCTACCACTGCGGAGAAATGAAACAAGGGCTTCATGATAGTCGAAAATGCAGCTAGACCTCGGGCATGGCCGTACTTGAGCTGACCGATAAGCCTTTCTTTTCCGACAAGAACCGAGCGTTCTGGAACCTGCATTCGGCTGGTTGGGCAGGTGCGCTAATACTGCGCGGAGCATCAGGCATTGCCAATGGTCAAGAGATCAGTTTTTTGGTGCCAGTGCTGATATCGGCGGTCACCGGCTATTCGATTACGCTCATACTTTCAGTGATCTACCGCTATGTTATTGAAAAGAAACCTTTAATTACATGGGGCACGACGCTTCTTGCCGTTGCCGCTGGTTCGGGGCTTTATGCTTATCTGGATACATGGGTTATCCAGACGATCCGGTCGGGGACCGAAGGTACGCCGTTCCTTCAGCTTTGGCTTGCCGCCATATATATCGATTCGGTGTTATTGGCGGCTTGGTCAGCGCTGTATTTCGCCATCAACTATTTTGTTCGCGCTGAGGAGCAGGCGGACCAGATGCTTCGACTGGAAGCGCAAGCAACCAGCGCGCAGTTGACGATGTTACGGTATCAATTGAACCCGCATTTCCTGTTTAACACGCTGAACAGCATTTCGACATTGGTGCTATTGAAACAAACAGAGCAAGCTAATGCTATGCTGTCGCGCCTGTCGTCATTTCTTCGCTACACTCTTATCAACGAGGCTGCTGCCAAGGTGACGCTGGCGCAGGAAATCGAAACGTTGAAACTCTATCTCGATATTGAAAAAATGCGGTTCGAGGAGCGGTTGCGTACCAATTTCGAAATCGATCCGGCCGCGGCGAATGCTCTGGTGCCTTCATTGCTTCTGCAACCTTTGGTCGAGAACGCGATTAAGTACGCAGTTACACCCAAAGAAGAAGGCGCGGACATTTCGATCACGGCACAACTGGTCGGCCAAAAAATACGGGTCATCGTGTCGGATACTGGTCCGGGCTTGCAGCCGGGGCAACAAGACTCCAGCCTTTCAACGGGTGTCGGAATGGCCAATACGCGTGAACGGCTGATGCAGGCCTATGGCGACGATCAACGGTTTGAACATTTTGTTAAGGCAAACGGGGGATTTGAGGTTTTGCTGGAACTACCCTATCAGGTCAGAGCGATACCTATCGAACAAAATCAAGCGGGGGCTTTGAAGCAAGGACTGATAACCGCATGACCATCCGCACCATCCTCGTTGATGACGAGAAACTGGCCATTCAAGGGCTTGAACTTCGCCTGCAGGCGTTTGAGGACATCGAAATTGTTGCCACCTGCCACAATGGCCGTGAAGCAATCCGGAAGATTAAGACGTTAAAACCCGATTTGGTATTTCTTGATATTCAGATGCCGGGCTTTGACGGATTTTCTGTGGTGCAGGGCGTGATGGACATTGATCCGCCGCTCTTTGTATTTGCGACTGCATATAGCGAGCACGCGATCAAGGCGTTCGAAGCTCAGGCTATTGATTATTTGATGAAGCCCGTCGAACCCGACCGCTTGGCTGACACGATGGACCGCGTCCGTGCGCGTTTAACCGATAGAAGGCAGTCAGAGGAATTGGAACGGCTGCGCACGGTGATCAACGAAGTCGCGCCGAATACCGAAATACCCATCGCAAGCGCCGATGACGAAATGGCTAGCACCCGGTTTGAGAAGCTGATCAACATCAAGGATCGGGGCCAGATTTTTCGTGTCGATGTCGAAAGCATAGAACGGATCGATGCCGCGGGCGATTATATGTGCATCTACACCGCCGACAATTCGCTGATCCTTCGCGAAACGATGAAAGATCTGGAAAAGCGGTTAGACCCGCGCACATTCCAACGCGTACACCGTTCGACGATTGTCAATCTCGACCAGGTGCGGCAGGTAAAACCGCATACCAATGGCGAGTGTTTTCTAGTTCTCGAATCGGGCGCTCAGGTGAAAGTCAGCAGGTCGTACCGGGACGTGGTCGCGAGGTTTGTGCATTGAGCTCCGCCCCGGCCCCCCGCAAAAAGGCTAGTGATTTCCACCCCTATATCCTGGAAATTTTCGACGGATATGTTCATGGCAAGCTGACCAAACGCGAATTCATGCGTGAGGCAGGTAAGGTCGCCGCAGCTGGCGTCACAGGTCTGATGATTTTGAAACAGCTCCAACCCGATTACGCGCTGGCCCGACAAGTAGATCCGACCGATCCGTCCATTATTACATCGCGCGTTACGATAATGAGCCCTGAAGGCAACGGTTCGATCAACGCGCTCATGGCTAAACCTGCCGGCGCAAAGGGTAAGCTTCCTGCGGTTCTGGTGATACATGAAAATCGCGGATTAAACCCGTATATTGAAGATGTAGTGCGACGGTTGGCCAAAGCCGGTTATCTCGCAATCGGCCCTGACGGGTTGTCCTCCGTCGGCGGCTATCCCGGAGAGGATGAAAAGGGCCGCGCGTTGCAGGCCAAGATCGACCCCGCGAAGCTGCTCGAGGATTTCTTTGCCAGCTTCGAATATCTACGTGATCACGAGGACAGTACGGGCAAAGTTGGCGCGGTTGGTTTTTGCTACGGCGGCGGAGTTTGCAACGCTCTGGCCGTAGCTTATCCCGACATGGCAGCATCGGTGCCTTATTACGGACGTCAGCCGAAAACCGAGGAAGTGGCGGCGATCAAAGCCCCGCTTCTCATCCATTATGCCGAGGTGGACGAGCGTATCAACGCAGGCTGGCTGCCCTTTCAGGCGGCGTTACTATCGAACCAGAAACGTTACGGCGTGCATTTCTACCCTGGCACACAGCATGGCTTCCACAACGACAGCACGCCGCGTTTCGACAAGCCAGCCGCCGATTTGTCGTGGCAACGCACAATGGCATTTTTCGATAAGAATCTGCGCTGAGTTGCGAATAGCGGGATTCGCCGCACGCCGTTTTTGTGCTGAACTGGAATTAACCAAATTTTACAGGTCGTAATCTAAGCCGATACCTATTGGATGGGTGGTTTTGGACTATGCACGTAAATTGGAACAGTTTCGCTGAGCGTTTGCGCGTTTATGGCACGGTCAAGGCAAACTGGATTAGCAACAGATCGACCGGCTGGCCAATGCGCCGCAAGCTGGCATTTGCCTTTGGTGGTGTCATTCTCGCAATGGCTTTACTGGCGCTGGTCAGCGCGGGATCTCTGATCGGGGTTCGCTCCGCTGTCGGTAATGTTACAGCAATGTCCGATGCTGACCAGGCGCTGATCGGAATCCAGTCGCGCGCTGTGGCTGCGGAGGGGTTGCTCAAGGATTATGTCATCAACCCGGATAAAGCGCTCGCCGAACGCGTTCAGGAAACATTGGACGATGCCATAGACATGCTCGACGATGCCGAAGATGGCGCGGCAGCATTGGGCAAAAGTGCAACATTGAACAATATTCGCAAGACTCTGGAATTGACGCGGGCGTCGGCCGACCAGATTATCGCAGCGCAGAGCAATATTCAGAC
>JBKJLZ010000051.1:0-5437 GCA_046596705.1 Sphingorhabdus sp.
GCTGGTCAGTTGCTCGGCATTCAAGGAGTCACGCGACGTTCGGCTCCGCTACTAATAATTCCGGTAACCTATTCCGCAGGTGCGCCGACTGTGTTCGAACAACGGACGTTCTGGCAACGAAGTTGGGCGAAATACCGCACCGCCGATAGCACCATCGATTATGTCCGGCCCAGCGGGGCTGGCGCGGAATCGCTGTTGCTCAACGCAGGACAGCTCGAACGACGCAGTCGGATATGGTGGCGAGTCATCCTCGACCAATTTGGCGCAGCCGATGTTATCATGCCGATAGCCCGGATCGAACGGCAGTGGCCAGGTGGTCCTGTAGTCGGCCGCTTTTCGGCGCGTTATGGCCCCGATAACAAGTTTCTTGGCGCTTTCACATTGCGTGTTCCAAGCAGCGCAGGGATTCCCGCGATGATGGATCAAGCTGTCGTGAAAATGGATGAACTGTTCCAGTCGGCCTTGACCAGCGGTCGCCTACGCACCGATGCATCATTGGTGTTGGAACCCGAAGTTATCGAGGAAGAAGACCTCGATGCAGCAGATGAAGAATTACCTGACGTCGAAACAACGCCAGAGGACGCAGCGGTCGACACGCCTTCGCTTGACGATGTGGTTCGTTCTATCGTTCCGGAAGCAAGCACGACCCCCGCACCGCCACCAGCAGTGGCCCCTGCACCACAACCAAAACCGGATCGCTAAGCGGACGCCCCCGCTTCGGGTCTTATGCGTCAGATAGCTCTTCCCTTGGATGAATTGCGGACTGCCGGATCGCCGAGCTTAATCGTTACGGATTCGAACGCCGCTGTATTTGCCAGTCTTGGTAAGGCCGATATCTGGCCAGGCCGATGCGCGATTTTGACCGGCCCCGCCCGGTCGGGCAAAAGCCTGATGGCGCGTTACTTTGCGATGCAGGTCGGTGGTACGGTGATCGACGATGCAGACAAAAGCGGCGCGGAAGTGCTGTTCAATGCGTGGAACCGGGCCCAGGAAATGGCAACACCTCTGCTGCTGGTTTCGCGCTGGCAACCGGTGGACTGGGCAATATCGCTACCCGATTTACGCTCGCGGCTGGCGGCGTCTGCCTTTCTGGAAATCGGCGCACCTGACGATGAACTAATCGAGCAGTTGATCCAAAAACATTTGTCAGACCGCGGTGCGGCGATCAGCATTGATGCGCTAACTTATGTGAAACGCAGGGTGGAGCGCAGCCATGCAGCAATCGAGACATTTGCGCGTGCCGCAAATGCGATGGCGCTTGCAGATAATGCGCCCGTTAATCTGGTACTGGTTAAGCGCGTTTTGAGCGGTTAACCGCAGCTGACGCGGTCGACGACCATGTTATCGTCATAACCAATGTTCAGCCGGACAGGGTTGAAATCCATTGTCACTGCAGAGCGCGGCGGGATCCAGCGTAAAATGCTTGCGCCTGATTTTGCCATGAGTTCCTGTGCCAGCGCAACGCTGGTTTTCTTGCCCAATGCGTATTGGACCGGCTCGGCCGTACATTCGAATCCGCCCGCCTTATCCATCGGCATCTTTTCGACGGTATAGGTTGCTTCGCGTTCCGGAGTAGTGCAACCAGTCATCAGCAAAACCAAAGCCAAAATTCTCATGCTAGTTCTTCCTCCACCAAAGAGCGTGTCACTTTTAATTTGCCTTTGACCACGGCAAAGGCAACGCGGCCTTCCACCAGATCGAGTGCATCTCGGCCGAACTGTTCGAACCGCCATCCGCTAAGCATTTCCAATCCCTCGCGTTCACCCGCAGCTAGCCGCTCCAGCTCTTCAGTCCGTACCAACAGACGCGGCGCGACGTTAATCTCACGCGACCGGATTTTCAGCAGCAGCTTTAGCAAGTCGGCCACTAGTCCGCCGTCTTTGCCAGCGCCTGGCGAACTGCGGCCACGGTCGGGCAGGGCATCACGAGTCATCGGCTCGCTCGCTTCGATTGCCGCCATCAGGCGCTGGCCGATCTCGTTGTCGCGCCACGCAGGCGACAGTCCGCGAACTTTCGGGAGATCGGCTTGGGACTTCGGCGGATGAGCGGCAATATCGGCGAGCGTTTCATCCTTCATGATCCGCCCGCGGGGTATATTCTTTCGCTGAGCCTCACGCTCTCGCCACGCCGCCATTGCCTTTAACCGGCCCAGAACGTCTGGTTTGCGCGACTGTATTTTGACCCGGCTCCATGCATTTTCGGGCTCGTTGCGATAATTCGCGACATCCGAAATTCGCTCCATTTCATGATCGAGCCACGCACCGCGACCAGTGAGTTTCAATTTTTCCAGCATCAACGGAAAAATCACTGACAAATGCGTGACATCGGCAATTGCGTAATCGATCTGACGCTTGTCGAGCGGGCGTCGCGACCAGTCGGTAAACCGAGCGCCTTTATCGAGCAAAATGCCCATCCAGAGATCGACCAGATTTGAATAGCCGATCTGTTCGCCTTGCCCCAATGCCATCGCGGCTATTTGGGTATCGAACATCGGATGTGGAGTTTTCCCGGTCAGGTGGTAAAAAATCTCGATATCTTGCCCACCGGCATGAAAAACCTTCAATATATTCTCGTTATTACAGAGCAAATCAAGCATCGGCGTCATATCGAGACCAGGCGCCTTTGGGTCGATTGCGGCTGCTTCATTCGCATCAGCCAGTTGCACCAAGCACAGGTCGGGGTAGAACGTGTTTTCACGCATGAACTCGGTGTCGACTGCGACAAAGGGCGACTGAGCTAGACGCTGGCACAATTCGGCCAACTGTTTGCTATCGGTAATAAGTGGATGAATCTGCATTGGCCATTGCCCTAACATCTATTCTCGGCTTGACAAAGGCCCTGCTCGCCTGTGTTAGGCGCGCTTTCCACAGCTTTTTTGAATTGAGCAAATAATGCACGCCTACCGCACTCATGTTTGCGCAGAACTCCGCGCTTCCCACGTCGGCGAACAGGTCCGCCTGTCGGGCTGGGTCCACCGCAAACGCGATCACGGCGGTCTGCTTTTCGTTGATTTGCGAGATCATTACGGGTTGACGCAGATCGTGCTCGATATCGATAGCGATGCTTTCAAGATTCTAGACCGCGTTCGCGCCGAATCGGTTGTAACAATCACAGGTGATGTAGTGGCGCGCGATGCAGCGACTATTAATCCGAATTTGCCAACCGGCGAGATCGAAGTGCGAGCACGCGAAGTTTCGGTGCAGTCTTCCGCGCAGGAATTGCCATTGCCGGTGTTCGGCGAGGCGGATTATCCCGAGGAAACGCGTCTGAAATACCGTTATCTCGATTTACGGCGGGAACGGTTGCACAACAACATTGTGCTGCGGTCTAACGTAATTTCCAGCGTGCGCAGGCGGATGATCGATCAGGGTTTTACCGAATTTCAGACACCTATCCTGACGGCGTCCAGCCCCGAAGGTGCGCGCGACTATCTGGTGCCAAGCCGAGTGCATCCTGGCAAGTTCTATGCACTTCCTCAGGCCCCGCAGATGTTCAAACAACTGCTGATGGTTGCTGGTTTCGACCGCTACTTCCAGATCGCACCATGCTTTCGCGACGAAGACGCACGCGCGGACCGTTCGCCTGGCGAATTTTACCAGCTCGATTTCGAAATGAGCTTTGTCACCCAAGACGATGTGTTCAACGCTATCGAACCAGTGCTACACGGGCTGTTCGAAGAGTTTGCTGGCGACCGTACCGTCAGCGCTCTGCCGTTCCCACGCATACCTTACCGCGAATCGATGTTGAAATATGGTTCGGACAAACCCGATCTGCGCAACCCGATCCTAATCCATGATGTCGGCAGCCATTTCGCGAAATCAGGCTTCGGCCTTTTCGAGCGGATCGTCGGCGAAGGCGGCGTGGTCCGCGCCATTCCAGCGCCAAAGACAGCAGACAAGAGCCGTAAATTCTTCGACGACATGAACGAATGGGCACGCGGCGAGGGTTATGCCGGGCTGGGTTACGTCACGCGCAAAGGCGGGGAGTTTGGCGGACCAATCGCTAAAAACCACGGCGAACAAGGTATGATTGCGTTGTACGAAGCGATGGGCCTTGGTCCCGATGACGGCTGTTTCTTTGCCGCTGGCAAGGAAGGCCAAGCTGTGAAGCTGGCTGGTGCGGCGCGCAGCCGCGTTGCCGAGCAACTGGAACTGATTGAGGCTGGAAGCTTCAACTTTTGCTGGATTGTTGATTTTCCGATGTTCGAATATGACGAAGACAACAAAAAAGTCGATTTCAGCCATAACCCTTTCTCTATGCCGCAGGGCGAATTGGACGCACTGGAAAATATGGACCCGCTCGACATCCTCGCTTTCCAGTATGACATCGTGTGCAATGGCGTTGAACTGTCATCAGGCGCAATCCGGAACCACAAGCCAGAGATCATGTACAAGGCTTTCGAGATTGCCGGTTATACTCAGGAAGACGTCGACACCAATTTTGCCGGGATGATCAATGCCTTCAAATTTGGCGCTCCGCCACATGGCGGCAGCGCACCGGGCATCGACCGGATGGTGATGCTACTGGCCGATGAGCCCAATATCCGCGAGGTCATTGTCTTCCCGATGAACCAAAAGGCCGAAGACTTGATGATGGCTGCCCCTGGCCCAGTCAGCGCTAAGCAATTGCGTGAGCTAAACATCCGGATTGTCGAGCAGCCGCCCAAGGCTTAATTGTCCCAATTCTAAACAATCGTCATGCTGAACTTGTTTCAGCATCTTAATGTCGGTGGTAGCATATCGTTGAAATTAGGATCCTGAAAGGAGTTCAGGATGACAGGTGTTGGGGCAGAAATGGCAGTCGATCTTTCGGATTATGAAACCGGCAAAAAATACCAGGGTCATTATGATGACGACCTGAAGGCGCTTCAGCACCAGTTGGCAGAGCTGCAATCGCTTCACATCTTGCACGAAGCGCGCACGCTGATCGTCGTCGAAGGCTGGGACGCGGCGGGAAAAGGTGGCGCTATCAAGCGCATGACAGCAACGCTCGACCCGCGTTATTATCAGGTCTACTCGGTATCAGCGCCCACACTCGAAGAGAAAGACAAGCATTTCCTTTGGCGCTTTTGGAACAAATTACCTGGAAGTTGCGACATCAGTATCCTTGACCGGAGCTATTATGGCCGCGTTCTGGTCGAACGTGTCGAGCGGTTTTGCAGTGAGACCGAATGGCGGCGCGCGTACGATGAAATTAACGAGTTCGAATCGCGCCAGGGCGAAATTGGAACGAAGATCATCAAGTTGTTCCTTCATGTCACTCAAGAGACGCAGGATAAGGTACTGACCGAGCGGCTGGATGACCCGTCAAAGCGCTGGAAGGTGACAGCCGAAGATTTCCGCAACCGTGACAAACGCGAAGCATATTTGGCGGCAATGGCGGATATGTTCGCGCGAACCGACACACGCTGGGCGCCGTGGACGGTGATTGACGGTAA
>JBKJLZ010000060.1:0-5036 GCA_046596705.1 Sphingorhabdus sp.
TGTTGGTGGTAAAGATATCGTCAGTTGCGACAAATTCTACCAGATCACCTTTGGGTGAAATAACGCTGATGCCGCACTCGCCGATGGTTGCAACGCAGATGTTGCCGTTTGCTTCCACGCCAAGGCTGTCGAAGAATTTGTAGCCCGCGGGCCGATAGACGGGAATGCCCGGACCTCCCGGACCTGCCGCGTCATCGACTTTCCCGGGCGCGGTGATGTTGAACTTCATTAAACGGCAGGTGTAGGTTTCCGCAGCATAGAGCGTATTGCCGTCAGGTGAGAGACCGACCCCATTGGGATTGTTCGAGGGAAAAACGACTTCCTCCAGATGGCTGCCGTCAGCTTTTGCATAGAAAATGCCAACAATGTCGTGAACGCGTTTGGCATAGTCGACCTTGCCGTGATCGGTGAACCAGAAACCGCCATGTGCATCGAACACAATGTCGTTCGGCCCACGCAAAGTGCAGCCGAAGTCGCCTGATTTATAAAGAATCTCGACCTTACCGGTATCGATATCGATCCGCTCGATTCGTCCACCCGAATAATCGTTTGCGATGCCGTGCGGGCTGAGATAGCCGCCGGTATCGAGATATTCGAAACCGCCATTGTTGCAGCAATACAGCATGCCGTCCGGCCCCATCGCCAGCCCGTTCGGTCCACCACCCGGCGTCGCGACCGTCGTCTTGCTGCCATCGGGCGCAACCCGGGTAATCCGGCCCGCGGCGATTTCGACAAGGATGACGCTACCATCGGGCATTACCACAGGTCCTTCGGGAAAGCGCAGGCCGTCCGCCATTAAAGTCATTTCTGCCATGATTCTGTTCCCGCTTTTGAAGTTCAAACCCGCAGAATACTCTGCAAGTTGACAGTAGTTTGCAAAAAAATCGGTAGGATACTGTTCCTACAACACGGCCTCTACCGACATACCTCAAACCGTCGCTGACACACAATTTCCTACATTGAAAGCGGTTTGCTTGACGACCGCTAGTCCTCGTGCAAATCCATGCAATGCTTGGCAGCCTGAAACATGCAACCGCGCTCGATCCGCATTTTTACACCAACCCTGATTGGGCAATATTCGAGCGCGAGCACATCTTCCGTAAAAGCTGGCAATATGTGAGCCATGTCGGCGAGCTCGCAGCCAAAGGCGACCATGTTGTTACCGAAATTGCGGGTCAGCCGCTAATTGTTATTGCTCAGGCCGAGGGCAAAATCCGCGCATTTCACAATGTCTGCGGCCACCGCGCCGGGCCGCTGGCCACCTGCGACGGCAAAGGCGCTTCGCGGCTTCGCTGCCTGTATCATGGCTGGCAATATGGCCTCGATGGGCAACTGTTGGCCGCGCCGGAAATGGCTGAGGCCGAAGGGTTCGACAAGAGCCAGATTGCTTTGCCTGAAGTCGCTGTAACGGTGTGGCAAGGGCTGGTCTTCGTCGCACTCGACCCGGCGACACCGTCGTTCGAATGCGTTTTCGCAGGGATCACCGAACGTATAGCGCCTCAGGATTCGTTGAGTCTAAAATTCTTCCGTCACGACAGCTATAGCGTCGCGTGCAACTGGAAGGTCTATGTCGACAATTATGCCGAAGGCTATCATCTGCCGTATGTCCATCCAGCGCTTACTCAGGCGGTCGATTATTCGGATTACCAGTCCGAACTCTCCCGCTATCATTCGCTTCAAGTCTCGCCGATAACCGACCCCAATGGTCCTTATGGGAACGGCACCGCCTACTATTATTTGGTCTATCCCAATCTAATGCTCAATTTCGTCCCCGGACGATTGCAGCTAAATCGCGTGCCACCGACTGGCCAGGACAGCTGCAGCGTCGATTTTGTCTGGTTCTACGCCGATCGTGCGGACGTCGCAAAGCGTGCCGACGCCGACATTGCTTTCACCGACCAGGTGCAAGCCGAAGACGCTGCCATATGCAAGCATGTCCAGCGCGGGCTGACGTCAGGTAGCTATGTGCCTGGTCGTCTGTCGCCGAAGCGCGAAGCAGGGCTTTGGCATTTCCAGAATTTGCTGCGGGGGGATTACGCAAATGGAAACTACGACTGAGCCCAAAGCTAAGCGGGTAATGGGCATTTGGATGGCGCTCGCGCTGGTCATGGGTAGCATGATCGGATCAGGGGTGTTCCTTTTGCCTGCGAGCTTGGCGCCGCTCGGCTGGAATTCAGTATACGGCTGGCTGATTACCGTCGCGGGCACTTTGTGCATGGCGGCGGTATTCGCTCGGCTGGCGCGCAGCTTTCCGCATGCTGGCGGGCCATATGCGTTTACCCGCGCGGCGTTCGGCACTGGACCGGCATTTGCCGTCGCATGGGCATACTGGATCTCGCTATGGGTCGGCAATGCGGCCATCGCCACAGCTGCGGTCAGTTATATGAGCCGTCTTTTTCCGGCACTCGGCGCTCCAGGTATTTCAGCGGTCGTCACGGTCGCTTTGATATGGTTGTTCACGCTCATAAACTTGCGCGGTGCAGCGCTTGCCGGCCGCGTTCAGCTGGTGTCGACAATCGTCAAGCTGGTGCCGCTGCTTGCGGTGATCGCACTCGCGATATGGGTGCTGATGCGCGAAGGCACAGCACCCGTCCTGCCATTTCAAAGCGCCGATATAAATATCAGCAGCATCGCGCTAGCGACTACTTTGACGCTTTGGGCAATGCTCGGCATCGAAGCCGCAACCGTTCCTGCAGACTGCGTGCGCGATCCTGAGCGGACCATACCGCGCGCTACGTTGCTCGGCACCGGGGCGGCGGGGTTAATCTACATTTTCGTCTGCTCAGCTGTCGTCTTGATGCTGCCTGCCGCTATGGTCGCGGCGTCGGAGGCACCCTTTGCCGACTTTGTGGACACGTATTGGGGCACCAACGCGGGTACGGCAATTGCGGCATTTGGTGCGATCAGCGCGCTTGGTGCGCTCAACGGCTGGATCATGTGCCAGGCTGAACTGCCAGCCGCGATTGCGCGCGACGGGCTATTTCCTCGCTGGCTTGCCAGACTGTCCGGCAGAGGCGTACCGGTCAATTCCCACATGTTATCAAGCAGTCTGCTCTCGGTCGTGGTCTTGCTCAATTCAACCAAGTCGATGGCCAAGTTGTTCGAGTTTTTGATTCTGCTAACTACGTCGATCACGCTCGTCATGTATCTCGGCTGCGCGCTGGCGGCAGCGCGATTGATGTTGACCGGTGAGATTAAACGCGGCGTAGGCTTTGCCGGCGTGGTTGTCGCGGCACTTGCATATTCCATATGGACGGTGATCGGTGCAGGACTGGAGGCGGTGTTATGGGGGCTGGCTTTGCTCGCCGTTGGTGTGCCGGTCTATCTGGCAATGCGAAAGGTGCAGCGGGGGGTTCCATCGAACGCCGCCAGCGCCTAGATACTGCCTAACATTTTCCATAAGCGGGACTTCTTGTATGACCACGACCTACAACGCCGATCTGGCGCTCTTTATCGACGGCAAATGGCGTAGCGGCGAAGGGCGTGAAACGCACGCTGTGGTAAACCCTGCGACCGGAGCGACCATTGCTCAACTGCCGCTGGCGACGGCCGCTGATCTCGATGAAGCACTGGCGGCGGCGGACAAAGGCTTTAAACAGTGGCGCGTAACCGACGTAAACGCGCGCGCCGCTGTGCTGCACAAAGCGGCCGACCTGATCCGCGAACGCGCCGATGCCATTGCAACGCTGATGACGTTGGAACAGGGCAAGCCATTAGCCGAGGCCAAAGGCGAAGTGATGTCAGCCGCTTCGGTATTTGATTACAGTGGCGAGGAAGCGAAGCGCGCTTACGGCCGTATCGCGGTGCGCCCGAGCGGGCAGCGAGCGATGGTGCTGAAGCAACCGATCGGTCCGGTTGCCTCGCTGACACCGTGGAACTTTCCGGTATCGCTGATGTCGAAAAAGGTCGCGGCAGCACTCGCCGCGGGTTGTTCGGTCATCGCGAAACCGGCTGAGGAAACCCCTGGCTGCACCACTGCAATCATGCGCGCGCTCGCCGACGCTGGCATTCCGGCGGGCGTTGCACAACTGGTATTCGGCGTGCCCGATATGGTCAGCCGCCAATTGATTGGCTCGCCGGTGATCCGCAAATTGAGCTTCACCGGATCGATACCAGTCGGAAAACATCTGATGAAGCTCGCCGCCGACGGCGTAAAACGGACGACGATGGAGCTGGGCGGCCACGCGCCGGTTCTTATATTCGACGATTGTAATCTTGAAAAAACGCTCGACATCGTCGTCACACAGAAATTCCGTAACGCCGGGCAGGTGTGTATTTCCCCAACCCGTTTCTATGTGCAGGAGGGCATCTACGACCGCTTTGTCGCTGGCTTTAACGAACGCACGAATAAGGTCGTCATGGGCAACGGAATGGATGCTAGCACTGTCATGGGGCCACTCGCAAACCCGCGCCGTCCGACGGCGGTGGGTGCGCTTGTCGATGATGCGGTGGCAAAGGGCGCAAAGCTTGGCAGCGGCGGCGCGAGCGATGGTGACGGCTTTTTCTACAAGCCAACCGTGCTGTCCGATGTGCCAATAGAGGCCGATATCATGTCGAACGAACCATTTGGACCGGTCGCGTTAATCCGACCGTTCAAGAATTTCGACGAGGCAATCGAGAATGCCAACCGGCTACCCTTCGGATTGGCAGCATTCGTCCATACCGAAAACGGGCGGCAGGCCAATATGGCGGGTGACGCGATCGAGGCCGGAATGATCGGCATCAACACCGCAGGAATTAGCACAGTCGACATGCCCTTTGGCGGTATAAAAGAATCGGGCTTTGGCAGCGAAGGTGGGCCTGAAGGGATTGACGGATATTATGTGCACAAGGCGATCCATCAGGCTTGAGTTTGGTACTAAGCCAGATTTGCTTCCCGCACGATGGCGACCCCGGCTTCGCGCTGCGCCTTTAACTCAGCCTTCAACTTCAGCGGATCGCGCGCAAAAACGAAACCAAAACTGACCCCGCCGGACTTGCCGACGGTTGCATGGTGCAATTTATGCGCCTGAACCAGCCGTTTTGCATAACCGCGT
>JBKJLZ010000092.1:0-4202 GCA_046596705.1 Sphingorhabdus sp.
CGCCAACGCATTCGATCCGGGTGGCAAATATCACGTTCCTGGCAACACACCTTATACCCGCTATTTTCTCGCGCGCATTCTGCAGTTTCAATTTTACAAGGCTGCGTGCGACACTGCGGGCTGGAAAGGCCCGCTCCACCGATGCTCCTTTTACGGTAATAAGGAAGTCGGCACAAAGTTGAACGCTATGCTTGAGCTTGGTGCTTCGAAGCCCTGGCCTGATGCGCTGGAGGCATTCACCGGCACTCGCCAAATGTCCGGCAAAGCGATGATCGAATATTTTGCGCCATTGATGAAATGGCTAAAGGAACAAAATAAAGGTCAGAAAAAAGGTTGGTGACGAAAAGGCAGTCCGGCAAAAGATCGCCGGACTGCTTGATTTGCTTCGGCGGTTTACGCTTTGGCCGCTGGCTTGGTTGTAGTCGGCTTCTTCGCCGCCGGCTTTCTTGCGGGGGATTTTCGAGCAGCAGGTGTCTTTGAAGATGCACCAGCCGTCTTGGATGCGGCAGGTTTCGCCGCCGGCTTTCTAGTCGCCGGTTTTGCGGTTGTCTTGCTATTGTACAGCTTCGCACCGGCGACCGCGGCGGCCGTCACAGCGACAACGGCACCTGCGACTGCGGCTGATTTGCCGGGATTATCTTTGATAATGCCACCAGCTTTCGACGCTGCGTCGCTGGCGGTTTCACTTGCATGTTTAGCGGTGGTCGATGCCGTTTTTGCAGCTGATTTCGCACTGCCGCTCATGCTATCGGCGATCTCGCGAAATTTTGCCTTGGCTCTTTCTAAAGTGCCAGTCGATTTTTTGGTATTGGGCATATTTATTTCCTCCTCGTTAAATGTAGAAGAATAAATCGTCGGAAGGCCGTTTCGTTCCGTTGATCAGCGGAATGGCGGTTCGTTAAACGCGCGTAGCTTTCGGCTGTGCAAGCTATTTCCGGCATCGCGTAGCAGCTCGCATGTTTGAATACCAATCTGCAAATGTGCAGCAATTGCTTCTTCGTAAAAGCGATTGGCTTGCCCGGGCAACTTGATTTCACCGTGTAATGGCTTGTCCGACACGCAGAGCAAAGTTCCATATGGCACACGAAAGCGATAACCTTGGGCGGCGATTGTTGCCGACTCCATATCGATGGCGATAGCGCGCGACTGCGAGAAGCGCAGCGCCGAGGCAGAATAGCGCAATTCCCAGTTGCGGTCGTCAGTGGTGACCACGGTTCCGGTACGCATACGCCGTTTGAGATCAGCACCACTTGTCCCGGAAACCCGCTCTGCTGCGACTGCCAGTGCCTGTTGAACTTCGGCAATCGGAGGGATCGGAATTTCTGGCGGTAGTACCTCGTCAAGAATGTGGTCGTCGCGCAGATAGGCGTGGGCAAGCACATAATCGCCGATCCGTTGGGTTTCGCGTAAACCTCCGCAGTGCCCAATCATCAGCCATGCTTCTGGTCGCATCACCGCCAAATGGTCACAGATTGTCTTTGCGTTCGACGGTCCGACGCCGATATTGACTAGGGTAATTCCAGCCCCATTCGCAGCCATCAGGTGATACGCCGGCATTTGGTGCCGCCGCCACGTGCTGTCGGCCACGAGCTGTGCGGCGTTATCAGTCGGTTGATCGACAAAAAGCCCGCCAGCACCTGACAGTGCAGTGTAATGGCCGTTGCCAACTTGTGCGCAAGCCCAACTGACGAACTCGTCGACATAACGGTGGTAGTTGGTGAACAATACGTGGTGTTGCACATGCTCAGCGGGAGCACCGGTATAGTGGCGAAGCCTGGCAAGCGAGAAATCGGTGCGAAGTGCGTCGAACAACGCGAGTGGCGAACTCTCATTGCCTTTAACGCGCAGCAGGCCGTCAGCAATCTCGTCGCCAATGTCGGCAAGTTCGGTTGTTGGAAAATAACGCGCGAGTTCGTTAGGGCTTACTGTTCCAAGCTCCAAGTCTGCGGAGCCGTCCAGCACATATGGAAAGGGAATTTCCTGATCGCTGCGCCCGACCGAGATTTCGATTTCATATTGCCCAGTCAAAAGGTCGAGTTGGTCGCGGAGATAATCGGCGAACAATTCGGGTTTGGTTAGGGTGGTCCGGTAGGTGCCGACCTTTTCCAGCTTGCCGAATGACAGATTGTTTACCGCATCGCGTTCTTTGCCGTAATATTTTATTGCCAGTTCGGGGTAGCAAAAATCGCAGTTCGCGCGTTCTTCTATGGTCGGCGCGATACCATCGTTCAGATAACGCGAAAGTGCGGCCTGAAGCCGCTTTACCGATGCGGCATATTCTTCGATCAGCTGGTCGATAATGTCTTGTGATTGATTAGTAGGCATAATGGCACATCGGCGAATTTTAACTTCCTCGCAACCAAAAAAAGGGAGGGTTGCCCCTCCCTTCTAAATGCCGCAATGGCATGACCTGCGTATGACGTTCAGAGCTGGCCAAGCATATGTTCGGCTGAACTGACATTGAAATCGCCAGGTGCTTCGACATTGACCTGCTCGACTACTCCGTCGTTGACGACCAGCGAAAATCTTTGTCCTCGCTTGCCCATGCCGAACGCAGTGCCGTCCATTTCAAGGCCGAGTGCGCTGGCGAATTCGCCATTGCCGTCGGCCAGCATTGTGATGGCTTCGGATCCGCCGCTTTTGTTCCACGCACTAAGCACGAACGCATCGTTTACCGCCGTGCATGCAATTTCATCGATACCTTTTGCCGCGAGATCATCAGCCTTTTCAACAAATCCCGGCAAATGGCGCGCGGAGCAGGTCGGCGTAAACGCACCAGGCACTGAAAATAAGGCAACGCGTCGTCCAGCGAAGTAATCGGCAGATTGCACAGGCTGCGAGCCGTCCTCGGTTACCTTTACCAATTTTACGTCAGGAATTTTGTCGCCAACAGAAATGCTCATCATTTTATCCTTTCGGGATGTCGAGTTTCGAAAGTCTATTCAGTAACTGTTGCAACCGAGTCAAGCTTGCCATCTCTTAATTTGATGCGCGAAAGCTCAAAGATAGGAAAGGTGCCGTTAAAACGGCTGCTGATGTCAGTCGAAAGAATAACTCACTGACATAAGATATAAAGCAATCTTTATATTTGATTTCGTTGGAAGCTACAGCTAAGGGCGGGACCATCAAAAACCCTCCCGGAGACCAAGCCTGTGGCTTTCAACGATTATGTCATCGCCGATATAGGTGAGGCCGATTACGGCCGAAAAGAAATCAACATTGCAGAGACAGAAATGCCGGGCCTTATGGCGTTGCGCCAAGAGTTCGGCGCGTCGCAACCGCTAAAAGGTGCGCGCATTGTTGGATCGCTGCATATGACGATCCAGACTGCGGTGTTGATCGAAACACTCACTGCATTAGGTGCCGAAGTGCGCTGGGCAACTTGCAACATCTTCTCCACACAGGACCACGCGGCTGCGGCAATTGCTGCACAGGATATTCCCGTATTTGCGGTAAAGGGCGAGAGCCTTGCCGATTATTGGGATTATGTCGGTCGCATCTTCGACTGGGGTGACGACATTACGTCTAATATTATTCTCGACGATGGCGGTGATGCGACGATGTTTGCGCTTTGGGGTGCAAAGCTTGAACGCGGTGAGACTTTCGCTGAACCGGAAAACGAAGAGGAAGTCGAGTTTCAGCGCGCACTGAAGGCGTTCGTCGCTAAGAAGCCCGGCTATTTGACGGAAACCGTCAAGAACCTGAAGGGAGTTTCGGAGGAAACTACCACGGGCGTTCACCGTCTGTATGAAATTGCGAAGAAGGGCGAATTGCCGTTTCCCGCAATCAACGTCAATGACAGCGTGACCAAATCGAAGTTCGACAACCTGTATGGCTGCAAGGAGTCGCTGGTCGACGCCATCCGCCGCGCAACCGACGTGATGCTTGCTGGCAAGGTAGCGTGCGTCGCCGGTTTCGGCGATGTCGGCAAAGGTTCGGCCCAATCGTTACGCAACGGCGGCGCGCGCGTTATGGTGACCGAAGTGGATCCCATTTGTGCGCTTCAAGCTGCAATGGAAGGTTTCGAAGTCGTAACGATGGAAGAAGCAGTCACTCGTGCCGACATCTTCTGCACGGCGACCGGAAATGCCGACGTCATTACTGCTGAGCATATGAAGAACATGAAGCCGATGAGCATCGTCTGCAATATCGGTCACTTTGACAGTGAAATTCAGATTGCCGCACTTAGCAATTATAAATGG
>JBKJLZ010000123.1:0-3292 GCA_046596705.1 Sphingorhabdus sp.
CCGAGAAGCGGCACGATCGACTGCACTAAGCTTGTCGATTGATTGATCCGGTACGCATAGCCTTGATCATAACGCCAATCATCACTTCGGTTTGCATTGAACCAACTTGAATAGCGATACCACTGAGCTTGCTCGTCGTTAAATCCGGCCAGCTTACGCGCTTGACCTGGAGGCAGGCAGCCATTGTTCTTTTTGGCAAGTCCGGGAGGACAGCCCTGAAAGCTTGGTTCACGCCATGCATAGCGACCATTTTCAAAAATTCGCATCCGCGAGTTGTCGCCACGCTCCATATCTCCGCGTGCAATGTTCACCACGCCTGCTTTCTCAGCCTTGCGTTCAAATTTACGGTCACCGTTGAAGTCATTGCCAACCGGTGAAGCTAATTTAGCGCCGTTGGCCTTTTCACCCTTGCCGTTCGAACGAACGTATTGATCACCGTTACCACGAATGCGGTCCATTGTCTTGCCTGCACCCTTGGTGCCATTATTGGCTTTACGCTCGCCACCGTTGCCCTGAGCTGACTTGACCTTATCTCCGCCATTACCTTTTTGATCTTTATCCACCGCGTATGCAGGCGACGACAACGGAAGAACGAAAATTGCAATTCCGGCTAGAAAAATATTAGTACGCATGTTTATGCTCCTCAAGCATAGCTAACGCTGCAAACCCGGATTTGTTTCGTAACTGCCTAGCTATTTGAACATACGTTAACTCGATAGCGTCGGGAAATTCGATATAATACAGGAATATAGAGCCAGTCGACACGTGTTGCTGTAATTGGCTAAGTTTGCTAAGTTCCATAAAAATCTGGTCGCAATGAACATTACTTCGCCTGTGGGACATATTGGAGTTCTCAATGGCTTGCGCCCGGAGACATTCCATGACCGAACTCAATCCAGACAAACTTAATACTCTCGTCGGCAAAATGCTCGGTGATCTCGGCGGTGCATTCAGTGTGCCCACTGTTCGCATCGGCATCAGGCTAGGTCTTTTTGACTCACTTCACGCACAACGAGAAGCGACTTCGGTTGAGCTGGCCGAGCGCCTTGGTCTATCGGAACGCTATGTTCGCGAATGGGCATTCGCGCAGGCAGCGAACGGCTACATTCAGTTTGACCCGCAAACACAGAAATTCAGCTTATCGCCAGAGCAAGCGATGATTTTTGCGATCAAAGATAGCCCGGTATACTTGCAGGGCGCTTTCGAGCTGGCTGCGGCCATGATCGAAGGCGAGGCAAAGGTTGAAGAGGGGTTTCGTACTGGTCAGGGCGTTGCGTGGGGCGAGAGCGCTGGCTGCCTGTTTTGTGCCGTTGGCGCGTTCTTCCGGCCGGGCTACGTCAACGGCATTGTCCAGTCATGGTTACCTTCGCTTGAAGGAATGGTTCGACGATTGGAGGCGGGAGCCAAGGTGGCGGATATCGGTTGCGGCGTTGGTTTTTCTACCTTGTTGATGGCGAAGGCTTTCCCGAACAGCCAGTTCATAGGCTATGATTTTCACGCGCCATCAATCGAACAAGCGAATTCGCATGCGGAGGCGCACGATCTCAGCGGCAGAGTGCGGTTCGAAACTGCTCCGGCGAAAGAAATTGCTGAAGATGGATTCGACCTGGTTACGATGTTCGACTGTCTTCACGACATGGGTGATCCGCGCGGCTGCGCAAAGCATATCCGTGAACTGATGAAAGAAGATGGTTCTTGGATGATCGTCGAACCGATCGCTGGCAACACCCCTGGTGAAAACATCGGCAGCCCCGTTAGTCGTCTCTACTACAATGCCTCGACGATGATCTGCGTACCGACATCGCTTGCGCAAGAGGTCGGTGAAGCGCTTGGCGCGCAGGCAGGACAGGAAAAGTTGACTGAAGTTCTAAGCAGCGCCGGGTTTGGTAGTGTCCGAAGATCCACGGAAGGGCCTTTCAACATGGTGCTGGAGGCGCGCCGGTAAAATGCGGGTTTTTTAGAGCTAATTGCAGCAATCATAATTCCATGGCATAACCACCAGGTGGTCGCATCACGTAATTTTCGGGGGGAAATTCTCGATGCCTTACAAATATGGCCACTATTTTGTCGGCTTCGTTCTTCTGGTTACCATTACCGGATTCTGGGTGAGCTATTTTCGCCTGATTGGCGAAGTTCCACTGGCTTTCCATGTGCATGCATTCTCGGCGACGAGCTGGCTGCTGCTGCTGATCGTCCAAAGTGTCGCAATCCACCACCGTCATAATAGGTTCCATAAATTGGCGGGATTGGCTAGCTTTGGCCTGTTTCCGGTCCTGATCGTTGGCTTTGTGATGATAATCAACGTTTCTGCTGCTCGGTATGCATCTCAGGAAAACCCGTTCATCATGCTGCTTGGCCCGTCCTTTGGCATCGGCATGATTATCGCGATCGCGGCGTATCTGACCCTGTTTTACAATGCGTTGCGACATCGAGGAAACATTCGATTACATGCAGGATATATGCTCGCGACCCCGTTGATACTGTTCGAATCCCCGTTCAGCCGCTTGATGGAGCAGGCATTTCCCTGGATGAATTTTATAGATAGCCAAGGGCCAAAGGCTGTGCTGGATACAATTGCCATCAGCGATGGAATAGCGGTGATATTCGCGTTAATGCTATATTTCAGAGATCGAAAGCACGGCTCACCGTGGCTTATCGCGGCAGGCTTCATGGCATCGCAGGCCATCATAATGTGGAGTGCACCAGCAATCCCGCAACTCAATTCCCTTTTCCAGTTCTATGCCAAGTTGCCGCCGGGGCTTACTATCTCGGCAGGGCTTTTCGCGGGTATGTTGGTGGGGTACTTGGGTTGGCAGCATGGAGGCCGCTCAGCACGCTCAGCGATGCAGGCAACTCCAATTTAGTCGAGTTGCTGGTAAACGCTTGCTGACATCAAACGCTAATGACTAAATCAGGTGGGGACCAACGGGACCCTTTGGCCTCAGTCTGGGGAGAGTGTTCCTAACCAAGCGACCAGAACCAACACAAGGGCACCTGCAGAAGCCTCTAATCCCACAGAAATGCGCAAGCCGCGCCACTCGGCACTGGTATCCTTGCTATGCAGCGACCGCCCCAATGCCGGGGTCAGCTTCCAGCGGTTAGTCGCAGCGAGGGCTAGCATAGCGCCGACCAACAGGACTTTCACCGTTAGCAGCAATCCGTAGCTCGATTGTACCAACGACAGGACGTCTGCGCCTGAGATGGCGACCCTGTTGAACAGGCCTGTAATCACGACAATTACGACCGCTGCCGTCCCAACAAGCGAGAAAGTATCGAGAGTGCGAGCGACCAA
>JBKJLZ010000133.1:0-5254 GCA_046596705.1 Sphingorhabdus sp.
GGCGGCAGATGGTGTCATCGAAATTTGGGCTCAGCCCGACAGCAGCAATCTGCTTGATCGTATAGGTGAGGGCACTAAGCTCACGCTGTCGGGTCTAACCGAAAACGATTATATCGAGATTAAGCTCAAAGCGGGCGGCGTTGGCTATATCGCCGATGGAGCGGCAATTGTGACACGCGCCAATGGTAAGCCGGTTGTGATCACGTTTGACCCGCAAGCCTGCCGGTTTGGCAGCGAATTGGACGGGGAATTTGCAGCGTTGGCAACGAAATTGCGGGCTGCATGGACAAAGTTAGAAGATAAGGAATTTGTCGACGAAGCCGCGCGCGAAAAGGCGTATGTTAACGCTGAAGGGAAAAGCACATTCGTCCGCTTACCGCGATCCTTTGCAGGCCTCTCACTGACTGCAATTGCGCAACATTACGAATCGCAATCGATCTATTTCGCCGACCCTCCAGCGAAGGTTATCGAGACATTTCGTGCACAGGGGCTGCGAATCGCACGCGACGGTACGTTTCCATCGACGGATCTATATGCCGGTATCACAAGCACACGCGGCGAAGGTGCAGCCTACGGGAAATCGGAACTCGGCTGCGGCGTTTAACCTTTAACGTTTGTCCTCGGGAGCCACTGAAATCCGGACCGTCTCGCCGCTGTTCCCAGGAAATCCGGTAAACATTGCTTCGACAAGGTTTGGAACCAGATACGGCAATTTGTTCGAGCGCGATTTCGCTTCGGCCTTGCCCTCGAACAGTCGCTTGCCGTCGGAGTTACGCTCGATCGTCAAGTCGAGCCCACTGGTATAAACGGTAAAGCTATCGACGTCATAAGGCCGGTTGAACCCACTAAACAGGAACGGGTCGTAATAACCGGTAATGTACCGATGCCCGCGACGCGTGCGGACAATATAAGGACGATAAAAACTGCCATATCCCCAATAGGGGTCATAAAAAGGGTCCTGCCGAACGATTGTCCGCTCTTTGCCCTCATCGACGCCGTAATCGAGCATGACCGTCATGTCGGCGGATGAGCCTCTGGGCGCTTCGACGTAACCGAGCTCAAGCATCTCGCCTGCGACCAATGCAGCATATTGTCCGAACTCTATCCCACCACTGTTACCTGCATCTGCAGATTTAATTACGAAGGTCTGGCCCTGCGGCGCCGGCAGTTCTTGAAAGCGAGATACATCGGCTTTGAAAGGCGTGGCGCAGGCAGCAAGCGACAACATCGCCAGCGGGACAGCAAAACGGACTAAGTTATTACGCATGATCAATCTCCGTAAGGTGCAACACGCTACCCGACATTATAGTTCCGGTATAACGTTCTTCGCTGAACTACGGTTGAACGATGTAAGCGGTCGTTTTAACGCAGCAAGCCAAGTGCCGAATAGGCGGCATCGACCGTGGGTTGGCCTAGTAATGCAGCGCGATCGGCCCCTTTTGCCAATACCGCGTCTATTGCGGTACTGTCCGACTTCAAGGCGACAAAACGGTCACGGATCGGACGAAGCGTTGCGACAAGCAAATCGGCAAGCGCAGGTTTAAATTGCCCAAAGCCTTGACCAGCATATTGGTCGAGGACTGACTGTGGGGATATGTCGGCTGTCGCGGCATAGATGTTGACTAGGTTACGTGCTTCTGCGCGGCCTTCAAGGCCGCCGAGCGCATCCGGCAATGGTTCGGCGTCGCTCTTTGCCTTACGGATCTTCTGGGATATGGCGTCGTCGTCATCAGTCATGTTAATCCGACTCATATCGCTTGGGTCTGATTTCGACATTTTTGCCGCACCATCGCGCAACGACATCACTCGCGTCGCAGCACCGCTGATAAACGGTTCAGGTAGCGTGAAAAGTTCTACGTTATAGTCTGTGTTAAACTTAGCTGCGATGTCGCGTGCAAGCTCCAGATGCTGCTTCTGGTCTTCGCCCACGGGCACGTGCGTTGCTTGATAGATGAGCAGGTCGGCGGCTTGCAGTACCGGGTAAGCATATAGTCCTATGCTTGCACTCTCGCGGTTTTTGCCCGATTTCTCCTTGAACTGTGTCATTCGGTTGAGCCAGCCGATACGCGCGGTGCAGAACAGCAACCACGCGAGCTCGGCATGACCCGGAACGCGGGCCTGATTGAACAGCGTTGATTTGTCCGGATCGATACCAGCTGCGATGAGCGCTGCCGCCATCTCTCTCGTATTGGCGCTGAGGTCTTTCGGGTTGTTATAGACGGTGATTGCATGCAGATCAGCCAAGAAGAATAGGCATTCGCCCTCGGTCTGCATTTTAACCCAATTTTTGATAGCGCCCAGATAATTGCCAAGATGCAAATTGCCGGTTGGTTGAATGCCGGAAACGACTCGCATATTCATACCTTTGAAATAGGGGGCGCGCGGCGGCGTAGCAGGGTTGTGAGTTCGCTTGGCCGATAAGCGCCAAATGCAAATATCGCCAGTGCATATACCGCCCCACCTGCACTGATGAACAACGTGAGTACAGCTACTCGGCGCCAAAGTCCCGTCCCAAGCATATCAACGACGATATTTCCGCCTAGCCACAATGCCACGCCCATAACTGCGGAAGCGGCGGCTATGCGCCAGGCTTTGTTTCGTAAACGGGAATCTGCCGCAATATGGCCTCGTCGTCTCAGCGTGACCCACAGCATTACCACATTAACCCAGGCTGCGAGCGCGGTGGCAATGCCGACGCCAATATGCGCCAACGGCCATATCAACATGAGATTGCCGATCAGGTTTACCAGCATGGCATAAAGCGCCAGCCGCAAAGGTGTCTTTGTGTCGCCGCGGGCATAAAAGCCAGGCGTGAGAACTTTGATCAGCACATAAGCAGGCACGCCCAATGAGAAGGCAGCGAGAACCGAAGCTGTGCCAGAGGTATCGCTGGCGGTAAAAGCTCCATGCTCAAACACCCCGTGAACGATAGGGACTGCCGATACAATCAGTGCGACCGCTGCGGGCAGGGCAAAAAATAGCGCCAGTTCTAACGCCCGGTTTTGTGTATCGCTGGCGGCGCCAGTATCGGCGCTGGCAATATTGCGTGACAGGCTGGGCAATATCGCGGTTCCGATAGCGATCCCAATCAATCCCAAAGGTAGCTGGTTCAACCGGTCAGCGTAATAAAGCCAGGATACAGAGCCTTCAGGGAGGAAGCGCGCGGCAAGTGAGGTCGACACCAAAAGGTTGAACTGAATCGCGCCTTGGCCAATCGCGGCAGGAGCGATTAGTGCTAATAGCATTTTTACATCTGGCGACAGGCGAGGAAGCCCCAGTTTCAATACTACGCCTGCCTGCCGACAAGCGAAAATCAGCCATAAAAGCTGCATCAGACCGGATACCGTAACGGCAATGGCCTGCACCACGGCCGTCTCTTCGGGCGTCGATCCTCGAAAGAAAACCAGTGCGACGATCATGCAGATATTGAGCAGGATGGGGGCTGCCGCATTGACCCAAAAGCGGTTCAACGAGTTCAGTATTCCTCCGAGCAAAGATACTAGCGAGATCAGGCCCAGATAGGGAAATGTGATGATGGTCAGTTGTTTGGCAAGTGCAAATTTCTGCGGTCCGCCATCTGGAAAACCGCCTGTCATTGCCCAGACAATGGGGCCGACAGCCAGCATCATGAAGACCGTAAAAAACAGCAGAATAGGGAACAGGACCGACAATATTTGGCCGGCAAAATCTCTTGCGGCGGCAAGTCCCTGATCTGCTTTTTCCCTCTCAGCTTCGGTCATCCGCTTGTTAAACAACGGCACGAAGACCGCAGCAAACGCTCCTTCCGCGAACAAGGCCCTGAACAAATTAGGCAGCCGCCACGCAATTAAGAACGCATCTGACGCTAGGCCCGCGCCGACAAAACGAGCCATCAGCATGTCCCGGACAAGTCCAAGGACACGACTTACTAAGGTCAGTCCGCCGATGGTTACAGTGTTGCGGACCAGGCTCATTTTCCCGGCCGTTCGCTGCTTACGCTTCACCTGCAGGTTGTTCTTCGGCCAGCGCTTGTGCTTGCGATAGTTGCTGCATGTAAAGCGAGTTAAAATCGATAGGTTCCAAAACCAGCGGCGGATAGCCGGCATCCCGCACGGCGTCGGCTACAATGCGGCGTGCGAAAGGGAACATCAGGCGCGGTGCTTCACCGAACAGGAATGGATGCGCTTGCTCTTGGGTGATATTGCGCATGCCGAACAATGTTGCAAAGTCCAGCTCAACGCTGAAATGAACGCCGTTGTCGCTTTCGGCTTTCACCGCAAGTTTCAGCGCAACTTCGTGCACTTCTTCGCTGATCGCGTTGACCTGGATATTAACCTGAACGTCGATCTGCGGCTGCACGTCCCAGCTAAAGCTATGCGGCGCTTGCGGGTTTTCGACCGACAAGTCTTTGATATATTGGCTCAACATACCAACGGCAGGCGCTGTGTCCTCGCCGTTCGCTTTGAGTGTTTCTGAAACGATGTTGCCTTCTTCTGCGGCCATGTGTCTCGGTGCTTTCCTGTTGTTTTCGGCTGGATTATCCAGCGCCCCTATTGGTCGTCGCGACTAGCAGGGGCGTGATTAAAGGGCAATCATTGTTAAATGTGGGGCAGATCCTGCATTTCTTTGGGTAAAGCCATTTGAAACTATGATACGACGTGCTTATATACTCTTTGGGCAGAGCTGGGGCGGACATTTTCCGCATCGGCTTTCTGTTGCGCTTAGTACTCGGAGGCGATGTGACTTTTACCATTATCTTGTTGGCTTTGGTTGCGGCGTTTCTGGGCTTGCGCCTTTACTCGGTGCTCGGCAAACGCACCGGCCACGAACAGGAACCGGTCGCGCGCCAGCCGCTTGAAGGTACTCCGCCGTTGATCCGCCAACCGATGCTGGGGAGCGAATCCTCGCCAGCAGTTCCGCAAGGTGACATTTCGGCGGTCGATATGGCTGCACAAAGCGGGTTACGATCAATCGTCAATGCAGATCGTCAGTTTGACGCTGCGCTTTTTGTTGAAGGTGCCAAATCAGCTTACCGTCTTGTGCTTGAAGCATATTGGAAAAACGATCGCGAAGCTTTGCGCTTTTTGTGCGATGACGATGTTTATGACAGTTTTGTCGAAGCCATCGACGCTCGCTTGTCGAAGGGCGAGGTGCTGGATAACCGGCTCGTGCGGATCGAGGAAGCTCGGATTATCGACGCGAGCTTCGATCACCCGATGGCCCGCATTACGGTTCGCTTCGACGCCGATGTAGCGGCTTTGGTTAAGGATGCCGA
>JBKJLZ010000236.1:0-2666 GCA_046596705.1 Sphingorhabdus sp.
TGCATGCTTATTTACGCCAAGTGACGAACGACGATGCGGCAAAGTTCCAGATTGCGCCGACCACTACGCCTGCCAGCCCGGCCATCCACCAGCTGCTGTCCTGCCCATTCAGATAGGTTCCGATACCGATATTGGCGAGGCCGCCAAAACCGCAGACTGCATAGAAGCTAAATAGCCCACGCAGCATTTTCCAGCCACGCAATTGCCGGTCGCGGTAGGTGAAGATGTTGTTGAGAAAAAAGTTGAAGGTCATAGCGACAAAAACCGCCGCGATCTCGGAGTTCAGAAAACTGCTGCCTGCTGCCAATAACGTACCCAATATAGTCAAATGAACACCGACGCCGAGACTGCCGATTGCCAGAAAGCTCAAAAGACGCACAGGAATAAAGCGGCCAACGGTTTTGTCGGCAATCAGCGCCAGATATTCTGCCGCGACCAACGCGCCTGCCTTGCTTTCGCCTGCGTCGCGAGTGCGGAACTGATACGGTATTTCGGTAATTCTGGGCGAACTCGGGAGCGAAGCCACGATGTCGAGCAATATTTTGAAACCCACGCCCGACAGCCGCGGCAATGCCTGCATCAGCGTTGTTCGGGAAAGCGCGAAGAAACCACTCATCGGGTCGCTTAGTTCGGTGCCGAGTGCCAGCTTGCCGATCCGCGTCGCCAAGCGGCTTATACGCAACCGTCCGGCATCCCAATCGCCCGTGCCACCGCCATCTGCATAGCGCGTGCCGACAGCCAAATCCGTAGCGCCGGAATAGATCTGATCGAACAGCTGCGGCAATATGGCCTCGTCATGCTGCATATCGCCGTCGATAACGGCAAGCACTGGTGCAGCGCTAGCAAGCATCCCTTCGACCGCCGCACTTGAAAGGCCGCGTCTGCCGATCCTTTGAACGATGCGGACATGGCGGTTTTCCAATGCTATCTTGCGAACAGTGTCGGAAGTACCATCGGGCGAGTTGTCATCGACGAAAATCGCCTCCCAACTTATATCGGCCAACGCTATCGACAGCCGTTCAAGCAGCCTTTCAACATTGGCACTTTCATTGAAAGTCGGAATGACAACAGCCAGTTCCAGCGGCCGTTCCGCCACCGCCCATGCGCGCTTGGTATCGATGTACTCCTGACGCACGCAAGATCCCCACTCAATCGCCCGATTGTTGGGGAAATGCTTAGCCTTATATGGTTAAAGAGTAATTATGATATGCGTCGGTCAATCCAAAATGCGTCTGATTTCGGCGCGACACATCGAGATCAATGGTTCGATATGATCTTGGGCGGTTTCCCAAAGCAGTAACGTATCTACACCTGCGTAATCATGGCTCAAGATGTTCCGCATCCGGTAAATTTGAGCCCACGGCAATTCAGCATATCGCAACTTCAGCTCATCGGAAAGCCTATGGGCTGATTCGCCAATGTGTAATAATCGATAAGCCGTTAGATCGGATTCGTCTTTGTCTGCCAGAAACGAGGACCAGTCCAATTTGTTTATTCTACGCCCGATGTTTTCGGCCAGCTCGACAATTAATTCTAGCCGCTCCAGATCGCGCTCATCGATTTCCGTCAAAACACCTGAACCATATCTTTCTCCGCTTTTGCCCGGATACGCGGACGCATGGCCCGAAGTGGAACTAAATCAACCTTGCTAGCCAGACTTTCTTCAAGTCGTAACATAATCCCGGCAAAGCCAAAAAGTCCTATTCTTGCAGCGTCATCAATGTCGCAGGCCAAATCAATATCAGAGTCAGATCGATGGTCGCCACGAGCAATTGACCCAAATAGATATAACCCGGACAGTCCTGCATTACGCAATTCCGCTTCTTGGGCTTTTAACTTGGAAATAGCTTCTTCGCGGTTCATCCAATAGTTTTACCGATATTTTGGGTTAAAGCCAAGCCCACATCCCTGCAGCTCCTAATCCGCCAGCCAACAGCGCAATCACCAGATACTCCCACCAGCGTCCACCATTGCGCTCGCTTTTGTCCCAGATCAATTTAACCGGCGGCAAAGGCGGGGCCTCTGGTGCTCCGCCTTTTTTGGGGAGTTGGTCGTCCAAGCGCCGGATCAGGTCAGGGATCAACTTCAACGTATCCGCTTGCTTCTTTAACCCATCCGCTAACGCTGCTTCCGGCCCCAGCTCACCGCGAATCCAGTCGCGGACATAGGGGGCAGCGACGTCCCACATATTAATGTCGGGGTTCAGCGACGTCGCAATCCCTTCGACCATGACCATCGTTTTTTGTAGCAGCAACAAATGTGGCTGCGTCTGCATGTCAAAATCGCGAGTGATCGCGAACAAGCTGTCGAGCATTTGGCCCACCGAAAGCTCGCTGACCGGCTTGCCGCGGGTTGGCTCGCCAACAGCCCGAAGCGCTGTCGCGAATTCATCGACATTATGATAGCTCGGCACATATTGCGCTTCAAAATGAATCTCGGCGACGCGTTTGTAATTGCCGGTGGTCAGGCCGTAGAGAATCTCCGCCAGCCAAAATCGCGCCTGCCGGTTGATCCGGCCCATAATGCCGAAATCGATGGCAACAATAGTTCCGTCGGCGCGGACAAACAGGTTGCCCTGGTGCATATCTGCGTGAAAATAGCCTTCGGATATTGCCTGACGCAGGAACACAAGGACAAGCTTTTCAGCAAGTTTATTGAGATCATGC
>JBKJLZ010000274.1:0-3375 GCA_046596705.1 Sphingorhabdus sp.
CGCTGAAGCAGACACAAAAATTGCTGAGCAGGATGCCGAAATCGCGGCAACCGAAGCTGGCGAAGACACCAAGCCAGAAGGCGAGGGAGCGTAAGCCATGAAACTCAAGGTTCAAACTCTCGACCTTAAAGGTAAAGGTGACATCGACCTGAATGACGACGTGTTCGGTATTGAGCCGCGTGCTGACATTCTGCACCGCGTCGTTACCTGGCAGCGTGAAAAAGCACGTGGCACGGCTCGTCCGACACGTGAGCGCAGCGATGTTAACCGTACCGGCAAAAAATTCGGCAACCAGAAGGGTGGCGGTGTCGCCCGTCACGGCAACCGCCGCGCGCCGATCTTTATCGGTGGTGGTAAAGCCCATGGTGCACGTCTGCGTGATTTCAATCCGTCGCTGAACAAGAAAGTTCGCGCTCTCGGTTTGAAAATGGCGTTGTCGAGCAAGGCGAAAGCCGGGACACTTTTGGTGTTCGAAGATCTTAACCTGACCGACGCCAAAACCAAGGCGCTTCAGGGGCAGCTCGGGAAGCTCGGTTTCGGCAAGACCGTATTGGTCATCGATGGCGACGCGGTTAGCGATAACTTCCGCAAGGCTTCGGCAAACCTGATCGGCATTAACGTCATGCCAGCGGTTGGTGCCAATGTTTATGACATCCTGAAACACGACACGCTGGTTTTGACCCGCGCTGCGGTGGAAAAGCTGGAGGCCCGTTTCAATGGCTAAAAAAGAAGCAATCGATCCGCGTCATTATGACGTGATCGTCGCACCGCACATCACTGAAAAAGCTACGTTGCTTTCCGAGCACAACGCCGTTGTGTTCAAGGTAACCGGCACGTCGACCAAACCGCAGATCAAGGCCGCTGTTGAGGCCTTGTTCGATGTCAAGGTCACGAACGTGAACACACTGGTGCAAAAAGGCAAAACCAAGCGGTGGAAGGGCAAGCCCTATACCCGCTCGGACGTCAAAAAAGCGATCGTCACTTTGGCCGAAGGCCAGAGCATCGACGTGACCACCGGTATTTAAGGGCTAGATCATGGCACTCAAAAGCTACAAACCAACCAGCCCAGCCCGTCGCGGCCTTGTGCTGGTTGACCGTTCAAGCCTCTTCAAAGGGAAGCCGCTAAAGGCGCTTACCGAAGGCAAGAGCAAGACCGGCGGCCGCAACAACAAAGGCCATGTCACTTCACGTGGTATCGGTGGCGGTCACAAACAGCGTTATCGTTTGATCGACTTCAAACGTCGCAAATGGGATATGCCTGCGACGGTCGAGCGTCTGGAATATGACCCCAACCGTTCGGCGTTCATCGCGCTCGTCAAGTATGAAGATGGTGAACAAGCTTATATCATTGCTCCACAGCGTTTGGCTGTTGGCGACCAGATTGTCGCTGGCGAAAAAACCGACGTGAAGCCGGGTAACGCAATGCTGCTGTCGCAAATGCCAGTTGGCACAATCTGCCACAACATCGAGATGAAGCCGAACAAGGGTGGACAGATCGCCAGGTCGGCAGGCACTTATGTGCAGCTCGTCGGTCGTGACGGTGGACGCGTAATCGTTCGTCTGAACTCAGGTGAGCAGCGCTACATCCTCGGTACTTGCATGGGCACGGTTGGCGCGGTTTCAAACCCCGACAATTCGAACACGACGCTAGCCAAGGCAGGTCGTAATCGCTGGCGCGGCATTCGCCCGCTGACTCGCGGTGTTGCCAAGAACCCGGTCGATCACCCTCATGGTGGTGGTGAAGGCCGTACCTCGGGTGGCCGTCATCCGGTTACGCCTTGGGGTAAGCCAACAAAGGGTGCGCGCACTCGCAGCAACAAGTCGACCGACCGGATGATCATCCGTTCGCGGCATGCTAAGAAGAAGAGGTAACTAATGTCTCGTTCCGTCTGGAAAGGTCCGTTTGTCGACCTCTATCTGCTGAAAAAGGCAGAAACCGCACAAGATGCAAGCAACCGCGCGCCGATCAAAACCTGGTCGCGTCGTTCAACCATACTGCCACAATTCGTTGGCCTGACGTTCACCGTTTATAACGGCCATAAGTTCATTCCCGTTTCAGTGAATGAAGACATGGTTGGCCATAAGCTTGGTGAGTTCGCTCCAACGCGGACCTATCATGGCCACGGCGCAGATAAGAAGGGCAAACGCTAATGGGTAAGCAATCCGCCCCCCGTCGCGTCGGCGACAAGGAAGCACTGGCTGTTGGTACCACCATCCGCGGTTCAGCGCAGAAGCTCGGACTTGTTGCTGCACTTATCCGTGGCCGCAAGGTTGAGGATGCGTTGAACATTCTGACTTTCTCGACCAAGGGTATGGCGCCGGAAGTACGCAAGGTTTTGGCTTCGGCCATCGCCAATGCGGAAAACAACCATAACCTCGATGTCGATGCGCTGTTCGTTCAGGAAGCCAGCGTTGGCAAAGCGTTGACCATGAAGCGCTTTATGGCGCGTGGTCGCGGCAAATCCAGCCGGATCGTCAAACCGTTCAGCCGTCTGCGCATTGTCGTGCGCGAACGCGAAGAAGAGGCATAAGTCATGGGTCAAAAATCAAATCCAGTAGGCCTTCGCCTGCAGATCAACCGCACATGGGACAGCCGCTGGTACGCCGAAGGCGCCGAATATGGTCGCATGCTGCTTGAAGATATCAAGATCCGCAAGTTCATCTTTGAAACTTTGCCACAGGCGGCAATTTCGAAGGTTGTCATCGAACGCCCAGCGAAAAATTGCCGCGTTTCGATTTATGCTGCGCGTCCCGGTGTTATCATTGGTAAAAAAGGTGCTGACATCGAGAAGCTCAAAAAGCAGATCGGACAGTTCACGAAAGCAGATATCAGCCTCAATATCGTTGAAATCCGCAAGCCCGAAGTCGACGCCAAGCTGGTTGCGCAAGGGATCGCCGACCAGCTTATTCGTCGCATAGCTTTCCGCCGTGCGATGAAGCGCGCGATGCAGTCGGCAATGCGGTTAGGCGCCGAAGGGATCAAGATAACTTGTGGTGGCCGTCTCGGCGGTGCTGAAATCGCTCGTGTCGAATCGTACCGCGAAGGCCGCGTGCCTGCGCATACACTGCGCGCCAACATTGATTATGCCGAGGCCGAAGCGCTCACCGCTTATGGCATTATCGGCATCAAGTGCTGGATTTTCAAAGGCGAAATCCTGGGTCACGATCCGATGGCAACCGACCGGCTGATGATGGAAGCACAGACTTCCGGTGTTCGCCCCCAGTCAGACCGTCGCTGAGTAGGAACGAGACATGCTCCAACCAAAGAAACATAAATTCCGCAAACAGTTCAAGGGCCGTATCCACGGACTTGCCAAGGGCGGCTCGGATTTGAACTTCGGTTCTTACGGGTTGAAGGCGCTCGAGCCAGAGCGG
>JBKJLZ010000291.1:0-3217 GCA_046596705.1 Sphingorhabdus sp.
GGCGGACCTCGTGGCGATGGTGGGCCCCCAAGACGCGATGGCGCACGGCCTTTCCGCAAAGACGGCCCGCCGCCCTCGAAGCACGGTGTGAAGCACAAGGCTAAGGGCAATCGTCCTCGCTAAAGACTTTGTGGGCATTGTCTGTCTTCAATGGCTGTAAGTTGGGGAGTGCTGACTGTCCGATTTCATGCGGTCAAAGCTAACGGCTGTGCGCCTAATTGCAGTCATCGCAAATGAGCTAAATGGCTCTCGAAATGCTCCGGCGCTCCAGAGTATAACTCTTGGAGCATTTCACGCAAATGCCATCAACTACGACGATGCATAGGTCCTCCTCGTGGCTCCACTACCGACCGTCTATCTGAGCGCGGAAGCGTGGCCTGGCCAGGCCACTATGTCCGTCGCGAAATTTCTTTGCATCCAAATGGGCTCGATGCTGCATCCAAGCTGTCGAGTATTTACCAACCGCCATATGGCATTCACAGGGATTTCGACAATGAAACTATCAATCCGGCCAATTCCGTTTGTACCGTCGCTTATGACGGCGACCCTCGCGTTCACCGCCGCCGTCGCCAGTTCGTCCCCGAGTGCCGCTCCTATAAGCACAACCCTGCCGGATACCGTCGCGGGTGAGATCGGCGGTCAAGTGATCGCGCATATAAATGCGGATACCCCCCAGAAAATCCAGCAATGGGCACCGACGATCCTATCCACGTCGGTCGATGCCGTTGCGCGGGCAGCGCTTCTCAAGCAACTTGCCGTAGCAGTGCGCGACAGCGGCGGGGTCGACTTTGTCGATGCGCGAACACAAGGACCGCCCGGTATGCTTGTCGTGACCATCAAAGGGCGCAAGACCGGACAACTGGTCGCTCTTGTGCTGCTGCCTGATCCGGAACAGCCCGGAAAGCTCGCCATGGTCGATATGGTCCCGGTCGATGATCCCACGCTCTATGCTGCTTGGCCCAAAACCGGTGCGTCGCAGGCTGAGATCGCCCGGCTCGCCAAGGCTGGGCTCGATCAACTGGTGCGTACCAATGATTTTTCCGGTTGCGTCACAGTGACCGACGGCGAAAAAACGATTGTCGATGAATGTCGCGGCCTCGCCGAGCGCCGCTTCAATATTCCGGTGGATCGTCAGACGAAATTTCACATTGGTTCGATGAACAAGATGTTCACGTCCGTCGCCATTGCGCAACTGGTCGAGGCCGGGAAATTGTCGTGGGATGATACGCTGGCGTTGCGGGTTCCGGAATATCCGGACCAAGCGGCGGCGAATAAAATCACAGTGTGGCAACTGGTGCGCCATATGTCGGGGCTAGGCGATTTTCTCGTCCCCGAGCTCTTCGAGCACCGGGAGAAGTTCGTTGACCCGGCTGACTATCTTGGCTTGATCGCACGCCAGCCCAAGGTGGGCGAACCTGACGGAGAGTGGAGTTACAGCAACGCTGGCTATATGCTGCTGGGCCGCATCATCGAAAATGTTTCGGGCGAGAGCTATTCCAGCTACATCCAGCGCAATGTCTTCGCGCAAGCGGGCATGACTGATAGCGGGCTTGATCGCTTGGATGATGTCGTGCCCAAATTGGCCGTCGGCTATTACCGCGAGGGGGCTTTCTCCACCGAATGGAAGGCGGATTGGCTAAAGGTGCCATATAGCGCAAGCCCGGCTGGTGGTGGCTATTCCACCAATGCCGACTTGTTGCGATTTTCCGGGGCATTGCGTGCGGGTAAGCTGGTGAAACCGGCTACGCTTGAAAAGATGTTTGAAGCCCCGGTGCCAGTAGGTCCCGGTGGTTATGCCGCAGGTTTCGGCGATCGCGTGTCGCACAGACGCCATATTCGCGGCCACGCGGGTGGCATCGAGGGCACGGATGCCAATTTGGCAATTGTCTGGGAAACTGGAGCCACTGTTGCGTTGACCAGCAACCAGGGGCCGGGGCAGTCTTGGCTTTTTGCTGAACGCATCGCCGATTTGCTCGCCTCCCAGGGCCAAAAGCCATGATGTCCGGTTGCGAGCATCTGATATCCACGCAATTATTTTGGGAGTGACACTGATGGACTTTGTAATGTTCTTTATTCCGGCCGTGGTGATGCTGACACCCATCGCGATCCTTGTGATTTTCTTGCGCTACCGCACGGAAATAACGAAAGAGCGCTATCGTACGCTGCTGCAGCTCGCGGAAAAAGGGGTGGAATTGCCGCATCATCTAATGGCGGAACCGCACGCCTCTGACGCCGATCGGCGTCGGGCACTGGTGCTGATCAGCGGGGGTCTCGGATTGATGGCCGTGTTCCTTGCTCTGCCGTTCGAGCTTCACAGCGGGCAGCGTATCGCGAGTTTGTGGGGTCTCGGCTTGTTGCCGTTGATGACAGGCTTTGGCTATTTCGCGAGCTGGTGGCTCAACAGGCGCGATGACATGCGTGGTTGACTCGGTCGGCGCAGTGCAAGTCGATCATGCGTTGGTGGCCCGTGTTCTGCTGACCGATGATCGGCGTGCGTTCGAACAGCTTATGCGGCGTCATCAGGGCATGGTGCGCGCGCAGTTGCGCCGCCTGTTGCGTGGCGACGATGCCAGGGCCGATGATCTTGCTCAGGAGACGTTCCTGCTGGCCTGGCGCAAGCTGAATCAGTTTCGCGGCGAAGCACGCTTTTCCACATGGCTCTACCGCATCGCCTATACCTGCTTTCTTCAAGCCCGCCGAAAACGGTCGTCATCTGCGGAAGAAATCGATGGCGATGCGCCCGACCCGCGAACATCGCCCCGGGACGCGGTCGAACTGCGGCTCGATGTCGAGCGCGCGATGCACAGCTTATCCGCGACCGAGCAAATTGTGCTGATGCATGTCGTGCAACTCGGATTAAGCCATGATGAGGCCGCCTATGTGCTGGCAATGCCGCTAGGCACTGTGAAATCTCATACAAACCGCGGCAAGGCCAAGCTGCGCGCGCTGCTGGCCGACTGGCAAGAAACATCTAAGGAGGAACGTGCGAAATGAACGACGAGACCGATGACGTTATTGACGTTTTGCTGCGCCAACATTTCGAAGGGCCAGTGCCGGACGACGGCTTTTGCGAGTCCGTAATGGACCGGCTGCCGGCCAGACGGCATAGCAATAAATGGCCCATGGCTGCCGGGACCGTCGCCGGTGTGGTGATGTGCTGGTTTAGCCTGTGGTCTGCTCCAATCACCTCTGTAGGTTGGCAGGATTGGCTGTCCGG
>JBKJLZ010000205.1:0-7839 GCA_046596705.1 Sphingorhabdus sp.
AGGCGCTTTTTCATACGCTCATGGAGTAACGGCTGAGTAACATCGCCGTAAAACTGTTCATCGAACCACGCCACCAGCCGCCGGATTTCGGCGCGATATTGGGCAGTGCCGCCGATCATCGGGTTGGTCGATACCGTTTCATCAATATATTCACAGATTGCCACTGAATCCGCCAAGGTAATATTGCGTTCTGGGTCGCGCATCACAGGCGTGCGTCCCGCCGGGTTCATGTGCAGAAAATCGTCACGCTGTTCCCACGGATTTTCGCGCAACAGGCTGTAAGCTATGCCTTTTTCCCCAAGCAGCAAACGCACTTTGCGCGAAAAAGGACAAAGCGGATATTGATGGAGGTGCCACATTTGGCGACTGTTAAAGGTGTTGGGTATGAAAGGGAAGTCTTGCGCTCACGTTTCTGCGAAAGACATCGGCGTCAGTGGTCTTTCTTCATTTTCTCGGGCGTTATCTCGGCATTTTCAAATTCGACAGCTTTGCGGCGTTTGAATACACCTGCCATGTATTCAAGATCGGCCTGATCGAGATGTTTCTCGACGTCGGGGAAAAGCTCGTCTTCCTCTTCGCCGATATGGTGCAGATATTCTTCCTTCAATGATTTGAACTTGGTCAACCAGCCACCTGTCGCCATGTCGGTTGCGGCCAGATCGTTCAACATATCGTCAAGCTCCTTATGCTCGGCAACCGCATGGCGACCATCTTCGGTGATTTCAGGTTTGCGCAGCACGGTCGACCATAAGGCCTGCTCTTCGGCCAAAGCATGCCCCTTCAATTCGTATGTCAGTTCCTCAAACAATGCAGTGCGTTCGGGCGTATCGCCCGATGTAGCTTCCAAGGCATCGAGCAGTTCGCGGTGCTTGTTGTGATCGACGACCAGCGCGCCGAAAATGTCGTTGTTATATTTGTAAATTGTCATTGCTTTGAAACCTCTTCACGTCGCTGATGTCCCGGATTGCTTATTTGCGTTTGGCAGTTTCACCCGGCTCTTTCTTTGCTTCCTCAGCCATCTCGCGGTCGAGCCGAGCGGCGTCGGCCTTGAGCTGCTTTTCGGTTTCTGCATATTTGTCGTCGAATTTCTGCTCGCAGGCGGTCAGTAACATAAGCAACAGAAATCCGAGCAGGCGCATCAATAGTCCTTTTTATATCTGACATTGACGTTCGACGAACCTTGCGAGCTGATCTGGCTCAATACTGACAGAGCGCGTGTCAGGCTGATCTCGATCTGGCTCGCGGTATAGCCGCGGGCGTCGGTGACGATTTCCACATAGACATCGTTGGTAATATACTGGCCAAAGGCAACTGCAGTTCCGCGCCCGGTTTTCTCATCGGCGCTCAATATCCGCAGCCGGTCGAGCCCGGTAGCTGACTGCAATACCCCAAGTGGATTAAGCCCGCCCGATCCACCGCGCAGGGCATTCAGGGATCCGGCGAGTTGTATGGCCTGGATTGCGGTCAGCTCGCCGATAGAGTTGCCGAACAATATCCGCGCCATAATTTCGTCCTGCGGCAGCGCGGGTGTCGAGCTGAAAGTAATCGCTGGATTCTCGCCAGTGCCGCGAATATTTACGCGAACCGTGGAACCATCGACCTCACTGGCGGCAGTAACGCGGATCGACGGGTTCGATGCAGGCCCGCCATCGAACAGTAGTCGCCCACTTTCCAACTCGAACGAGCGTCCAGCAAAACCGAGCGTGCCTCTAATAAGCTGCATGTCACCCGCGATGTTGGGCGAATCGGAGGTTCCGGTGACTTGCAAATTTGCGCGCCATTCGGACTCAAGTCCCATGCCGCTGACAAAAAGTTTGTCGTCCGCAATTAGCTTAACGTCAAGCCGCCAGTTGCTCGGCAAGGTAGTGATCGCGTCAGCATCGCCAGTCACGCGCGCCGCACGCAAAGCCGGTTTACGGCGAACACCGGTCAGCGTCGCAACCTTGGCTGCACCTTGCCGAATAATTTTGAAACGGGTTTCGGGGAGTTGCAACGTACCGCTCACCAGCGCACCTCCTGCAGCAGTGTTCGTCACGCTGATCTTGCCGGTAGCAGCAGTCGCGATCAGTTCGCTGCGGGCCAATCGCGCATTGTTCATATCCAAATCGAGCTGCACGGGGAAGCCTTCGGTCGAACTCAAGCTGACAAAACCTTTGCCGGTAATGGTGCCATCGCCAGCCTTGGCGGTCAGCTCCGTCACTTCCAGCTGGTCGTTAGTAAACACACCGCGAACCCGCAAATTGGTGAGCCGCGTGCCGTAGACATCGTTTTCATAAACGAGGTCGTTGGCGCGAACCACCCCTGTCAGCCGTGGCGAACGAACAAGTCCAGAAAAGTCGGCAGCCACGCCGATATTGCCAGTCAGGCTCTGGTCGGACAGCGCAGCAAGCGAGAATAGAGTATCAGCCGGGCCGTTATAGCGGATGCCGCCAGACAGCGGCGCCGCGAGCAACCGAGTGGTCCAGTCGGCCATGCCAGGGGGCAGCGGCTTCAAATCGACCTGCAAACGTCCGACCGCTGCTCCGCGCCTGCGGACGACCGCACGCATATTGCCACCCTCTGGCAACAGCCGTCCGACCAGGCTGATATCCACCGGCTGCGATGCCGAACCAAGATTGGTTCGGGTAAACCGCGTGATTTCAAGCCGGGCATCGGCACGGGGGAAGGCAGCGAACGAGCTTTGCGACCAATCCAGACTGCCGCTTGCGCGCCCGCCAATGCCAAGTCCGGCCAGCATGGGATTGAGCACGGACAAATCCACTTTGTTAAGCCGCGATTGAACCTCAAGCCCCTGGCCATAGCGACCCGCGAGTTGCACCGAACCTTCGGCAATGTTGATCGTTGCTGGCAGAATCTCATAATCGTTGCGACCAGGAACAATCCGTACCGGTGTGGCCGTGGAGAAATCGATACTATTGGCGCGACCCCTAGCAGCAATCCGCCACAATTTGGGAGTTAGCTCAGCATTGGCGGCGACGCGGAACGGCACCTGGCTTCGCCCTTCGGCAAGTATTTGGGCTGTGCCTGTGCCAGCGCGATAGTCTATTTTGGCGCGGGCGACCGCAAGCGAGATATTGTTCATAGACGCATCCTCGACCTGAATATCGGCGAGTATCTGCGGGCTGTCGTACAGGATAATATCGGCGTCGATAATCGCCCGTCCGACCGATAGCGGCCGAGCGCCGGTCAGTCGGGCGTTTAACGCGGTCGCGTCGATCACCAGCCGTTGATATTTGCCCTGCGATGACAACGCGATGGTCCCGTCAAAGCCGGAACCAGTGCCGACCAGCGTGCCGACAAACGGCCCTGCTCCTGCCTGACGCAACCGGCCCGAAACGCCGATCCCAGCAAAATCGCCGCGTTTGACGTCGATGGTGAGTGGGCCGCTGCCCGATAGCACATCGAAATCGCCGCTGACTGGGCCGTAAGTCGTGTCTCCAGTTGCAGTAATCGCATAGCCCAAACGGTTACGGGTAACTATTGCTACGATATTCGACAGTCCCACCCCCATTCCGGGCTTCGACGCGTTAACGCGAATTACAGGTTTGTCGAAAGTGCCGGTGACGCTGACCCCCACGGGTCCGTACCGGTTTGAAAACCCGCTGCCGGTAAAGCGAACGACTTCGCTATCCACGCGATATGTGCCGGCACCGGTATTCAGGCGAAATTGCGGTGCGACGACGGTGGCTCTCGTAATCGTAAGCAACCCGTTGGTGCCATAACGGATACCTGCCTTGACGAACATCTGCCCGCCGAGGAAATTCTGGAAGCCGGGACTGAAGATTCGAGTCGAGCGGGCGCGTATTGTTCCCACCAGTGCAAAGCCGGTGCGGCCCGCCGTTTCAAGATCGATATCGGCATCGACATTAAACAAGCCCACCGTTTCGACGCGGTAGCCGTTTACCCTGCCCTTCAACGCGCTGGTATAGATGCCCTTGTTGAGGTCAGCCAAAATGATCGCAGTCGCGTTGATCCGGTTGGAACGAATTTTCATGTTATCCGACAATATGCGGCCTTCGGCATAGGCCAAATCGCCATTCATCCGGACGTTCGCAATAGGCCCGCCACCAGCAACATCCAGCCCAAGGACACGCCGCGCGCGCGCGTTGACCGGAATGACGACTCGGTCCGACTGACCGCTGGCTTCGCCGCTGGCTGAAAAGCCTTCGAGCGTGATAGCATTGATGCTCAAACGGTTGGCAGTCATCGAGTACGCAATCATGGGTTCGGCAAAGCTGCCGTTCAGCAACATTTTGCCCGCGATATTTTGCCCGCTGACATTGGCTGCAAGCAATGACGGCCGAAGCAGCTTGATATCCAGCGCCAGATCGTCGAACTCACCTTTAGCCATATCGACCACACCATCGGCGGTTACGCTAAGTGCGGCGGAAGCGACGCTGCCTTCGATATCGGCACGGCGGTCGGCAAAGGTCGCAGCCAGATCGATCATTGTGCTCGGTGCAAAAGCGTCTCTAATTATGCCTTTCGCAAGTACCAACGAAGGCTGCACGCTACCTTTCGCGGTAAATCGGCCAGCGCGCGCAGTCAGCGCAACGTCAGCAATTGCATCGGCACCAGCCTGCGCCTTTAGCACGCCGTCCCAACGGTCCCAATTGCCTTTGCCGTCGAGCGATATTGCAAACGCAGTTGCGCTGCCCGCCATTCCCGCAATCAATCCGTCAGCAGGCGCGGTCACCTGCAACCCGACATCGAATCGGTTGGCTTCGGGGACTGCATCGAGCTTCAGCACGAGCCGGTCTCCCTCGATTGTCCCGCCGGTTGCGGTGACTATCGCACGACGGTCAGCTATTTTTATTTTTCCGTCAAAGCTTGCAACCTGCCGCTGCCCGGCCACTTCTTCAGCCAAGACGATCCGGTCGATTTTAAACCGATCGATATCGATATCTAGATCGGGCAGTAAAGGCTCGCCGGTGTCGGGCACAACCTTGAACAACGGCCTGCGCGATACGGTCATTTCAGGAGCTGTCAGCGAATCGATATCGACGTGACTGCGCAAATAGGCAAGCGGACTCCAGTCGAGGTTGACAACAGGCAACCGTGCAAATTCGCCCTTGGTATCGAGCAGGCGGACGTCTTTCAGAACAGTCTCGCCGTAGATCGAGCCGTCGATACTTCCGATCTTGAACCTCAGGCCATTTTCAAGTTCGAACCCGGCAACCTGTCGAGCGACAAAGGCGCGCCCGCTTTGGCTATCGAGCCAGACATAGCTACCTATGGCAACAAGCAAAAGTAACCCGATCAATGCTGCAGTGCCGATAAATATACGCCGCAGGATCATTAAAATGCCTGCCCGATGGATACATAAACCGTGATCCTGGAATCACCGGGCTGTCGATTGAGCGGAGTCGCCAGATCCAGTCTGACGGGACCAAAATTGGTATAAAAGCGTCCACCTATGCCTGCACCAAAACTTAGATTGTCGAATTTCGGAGTGCTGCTCTCGTACACCTGCCCAGCATCGACGAAGCCCACTATGCCGAAATTGCCGAAGCGGTACCGCAGTTCGACAGCCGCTTCATTGACGCTGCGCCCGCCTATGGGATCATTGTTAGGATCGCGCGGTCCAAGCCTTTGATATCCGTAACCACGCACTGACCCGCCACCACCGCCATAATAGCGCCGCGACGGCGCGAGGTTGCTTCGGTCGATTCCGGCTATCGTTCCGAGACGCGCGCGCCCCGCCACCACCATGCTGTCGTTGATCTGATAATAAGTGCTGCCGTCGAGCAAAATTCGCGCATAAATCTGCTTGCCCGACCCCAATGAAGCCTCTGGCGACACACGAAGATTAAGGCGAAATCCCTTGGTCGGATTAAGCAGGTCGTCCGAGGTGTCGAATCCCACTTGCGCCGGAAGCGCGAAAATCGAATAAAGTTCACGGTCGCGCAACCCGCGCGTGAAATCGAACCCATCCTCCGACGTGCCTAGCAATTCGAACCCATAGGAATAAGTCAGTCTCTTTTGCCAGATCGGCGTTGAAACATATGAGATCGAGCCCGCCAGCTTGCCAGTAAACGCTTTGAATGCGTCGAAATTGCTGCGCGACGCCGATAGCGACAAATCCACATTACGGTCCCGCCGCCCGGCATTGGCTCGGCTGAACGCCACCGCGACGAGCTGTTCCTGCGTCCCAAGAACACCGTTCAAAGCCAACGAACCTTCGGGTGGGAATAAATTGCGGTGGGTCCAGCTACCCTCGGCACGAAAGCCCTGCCCAGTCCCATATCCGGCGCTAGCAGCCAATGTGCGGGCCGGACCGGCTTCCTGCTGCACCAGCAAATCGGCGTAAGGCGTGCCGTCGGGCGCTGTCTTGCTGCTCGCCACAGGTTCGACCGACACAGTGGACAGCAGCCCCGTTGCAACAAGCGCCGCTCGCAGGTCATCGACCAGACGGCTGTCATACAGATCACCCTGCTTGAACCGCCGTAATATGCCGACATGCTTTGCATCGAATGCCAGATTGCCTTCGGTGCGAACATCGCCGAAATAACTCCGAACACCCGTTTCGACGGGAAGCGTATAATCGCCGGTTCCGGTTTCGGCGTCGAGCAGAATATCGCGTTGCCCTACTTTCGCAAAGGGGTAGCCATTTTGGGGCAGTATCACGGCGATGTTCGCTTCAGCCCCCAATATGATATCAGCGACGATAGGATCGCCGGCCTTAGGCACGAAGTTGCTTGAAATAAGATCGACCGGAACAACCGGCGCTGCGGCAAATTCTATCGCACCCAGATAATATCGGCGGCCCGGTTTTACGGTCAGAACGACCACGGCCACGTCGTCAGGTGGCAACGGCAGCTCAGAGGAAACATTGATCGTCGCGTCGTAAAAACCTTCACTGGTCAATACATCTAGCATCAGCTGCTGATCGGCACGTATACGAGTCGCGACTGTAGCGCGATTGTCGGCCCGACTTTCACCTTGGCCCAGAGCCGACAAGTCATTGAACCGCCGACGCGCGTTCTCATATTCTTTGGCATTTTCGCCGGTTGGCTCAAGTCCGACCAGTCGAACGCGGTAGCGCACTTTCTTCGTTTCGATTTCCCCTGCCTCGGTGGGCTCCGGTGGAGGTTCGGCATCGAAACTTTCGATTGGCGGAAGCGGGTCGTCGAGCAACGGATCCGTCGGGGTTACATCGGCCAATGCTTCGACCGCATCGCCGTCTTGGAAAGCTGGCAAGGTCGCCTCGGCCGGGGTTGGCGGCTTGGCGGCATCGGTTGCCTCTTTGGCATCCTGGCGTCGCTGCCATTCTTCGACGCTTTCCATCGGAGCATCATTCAAACTGGGAACAGCTTCTTCAAATTCCTGATCGCTAATGATCGGTTTTTGGGGGTCGGAGGGCAAAGGTGGCGGCAGTGGCGCGGCTGGCGTTGGCAGCGTTTGTGCACCGCGACCGGTTGTCTGTGCCGCAGCAGTGGCCGGAGTCATAAGCGAGGTGGAAGCAAACAGAAGTAAGGCTACCGAAGCAAGCGAACGATCCAACTAACCCTACTCCCCACGTCCGCTCTGCTTTGTACGCCCTTGCGCATTACGATAAGCAGGCCAATTGTCCAACGCGGGATCGAAGCGATTGTTCCGGTGGGCTATCCTGACCTTTCTGGTGTTTCTATCGATACCGTGTAGCGGCTTAGGCCTGATCAACACCCGCCAATATGGTCGCGGCCGTCTGCTCCATGCTACCCGCCACCAGCAGCGGCTGTCCGCCGACGATGCCGACCTGGGTCTGGCCGTTCTCGGCACTGCGTAGCCATGCGATATTGGCCGCGACTACCATATAGTTGCCGCCGCGTGAATCGAGATTGATAAACTTCATTGCTC
>JBKJLZ010000112.1:0-3298 GCA_046596705.1 Sphingorhabdus sp.
AATCGCCCGGACCGTCAATCGCGGCCGGTTGCTTTGCGATCAGCCATAAAAATGCCGCCACGCCTGCTCCGCCGATAAAGAAGGCCAACGTGCGGGTTTTGCGACCCGTGGCGAAGCCTGCTTGATATGTAATGGCTAGCATGAGCAGAGCGGGAAGCAAAGTGGCGCGGCTGGCGTCGCTGACGGCTGGTAGCAGGTCGTAAAGCACGCGGCTTCCCGAAAGCGACGCGGCCAATGCCTCTAGAAAAGGATAGGACAGCGTTACGCCTGCGAGGATCGCCGCAGCAAGCGGGACGGTCGCGATACTGCGGACATGGCCGACGCCAGTCGTGCGCGCCCACGCTGCCACGCTCAACGCGATGGTAGCGGCATAGGTCGCCGCCCATTCATGCTGGAACCATGAGGCGCAGGCCATGAGAGCCATCAATGCAGTGGCTGCGCTTGCCGCACCTTGAATGAGCGGGGCGGTTACGCTGCGTCGGTGCTGATCCCATGCCATAATGCCGCTGGCAATCGCAGCGAATGCGGCGGCTGCTCCCCACACTATGTCCGAAATGCCGCTGGTATCGGCAAACACTGCCGCAAGCCAGCAAAGCGCAGGTGCAGCAAGGCCGGTCAAAGCCCACGCCACTGGCGCATCTTCATCTCTGGCGCGGATTTGACCAGCTATGCCAAACAGCAACGCTATTCCGAATGTCATCGCGACGTTCAGGCCGTTCGCGCCATTTTCGCTCCACGCCGCCGACAGCGGCACTGAAGATAACAATAGCGCACCCACAACCAGCGGCAGCAATTTTTGGTCGCGCCATGCCAGTGCAATTGCCAACGCGGACAGCGCAAAATAGAACAACCAGCCAATGAGCGAAAAATCCATCCTCGGCAAAAGGATCGCCAATTGCACCAGCGCCAGCGCCATTGGCAGGAAGCGCGCAGCCTCGCTCCAGCCTTTTTGTTCGCCCTCGAACCGCCGCGCTGATAACAAAGCGCTGGCACCTGAAATCGCAATAAACCCGCCGAGCAAAGGAAAGTTACCCTTCACGGTCGCGAGCATCGCCAAGCTCCACAGCGCTCCGCCGCCGCTTGCCAACACCAGCAGCCAAAGCCATCGCCGCCATAGAGCAAGCCCGAACAACGCGGCGATGAATACCGCAAGGTAAAGCAGGAGGGTCGGCAAATTGCTCGCCCCCATGCCGGCGACCCAGGGGGCAGAAAATCCGCCGATCAGACCCATAAGGGCGGTCGGTGGCCCATGGCGAAGTGACAGTGCAAAGGCGATAGCAGTGACGATCACGACTAAGCCGAACGCCACGGGCACACCGATCAGTCCGTAAATCTCGGCAGCCATATATAACGTTCCATAAAGCGTCGCGATGCCAGCCCCAGCAAGGCTTTGCCCGACGCGCGGGTCGGCGGTGAACGACGCTCCAATTCTGGGCAACCGCCCGCCAAGCTCGCTAACAGCGATCATCGCAAACGCAAAAATCGTAGCAGTTACCGATCGTGCAGCCGGACCGAAAAGTCCGGCCTCTATCGTGTAACGGACGAGGAAAAAGCCAGCGAAGACCAATGCGATGCCACCGACCCAGATCGGCAACTTGCCGCCGACCAGGCTTTCAAAACTGAGGTCGGCAAACGGCGATGGACGGGATTTGATATGATTCGGTTCGGGTTCGGGCTCGGACTGTCCGGCAATAGCTGGAGTTATCTCAAGCCCGCGCTTGGCCACAACCACGGTCGCTCGCGCAGGAGCACGCGGGAAGCCGGGGGAGAGGTCGTCAGCACGAGTTGGGCCAAACGCCAGGCTTTCAAGCTCTTCTACGCGGCGCCGAAGCATACGCAACTCGGTTCGCATCGGAAACAGCACCAGCGCGAAGCCAAATAACAGAATGAGTAGGATAAAGCTGGACACGCGCCCGTTATGACGCGCTTTGCGGACGGAGCAAGGCCCCTGTTATGTCGGCGGTTCGCTCCGCCCCATCAGCATTGCCGCGATGTCAGGGATTGGACGGTCGGTCATTTCCTTAGCCAACTCTAACACGATCCGTTTCTCGACTTCTTTATGCAGATGTTTGCGTAATTCGCCTAAAGCCCTTGGCGGCGCAACAATGGCCAGCGCCTCGAAATCCCCTGCCAGCGCACGCATCCGCAACTGTTCGGCAATCTCGGCGATGTACCTGTCCTCATCCTGCTGATGGAAATCGGTTTCTCCCATCGCCGGGCGGCCATAACCGGAGCTCTGCGCACCGGCACCAGCTGCATCGGTTTTCAATTCATGGTCTTTAAGGTCATCACGTTCGTGATGGGTCTCTGTCTCAAGCTCAATTGCGTTGGCTTGACCAACATTGCGAAGGAAAAGCATTTTGCGGCCATCAGCGACAAGTACGAGTGCGTTATGGGGAATTGTCATACCACTAAAACCCGTGAAGCCGCGTCAGGTTCCTTTGGAAGGGAACTTGATCGCGGCCACGGTCGAGGGTGTTAGGGGTATTAATTGCCGAGCTTATCGACGGCCTTTTCAACGGCATTGCCCGCTTTCTCTGCGGCTGCACCGACATTGTCGGCAGCTTCTGCAACGGCGTCATCCTTTCGGTTTTCGGTCTCCTGCGTAAGCAGGAAATAGCCGCCAACTGCCAATACTGCCAACAAGATGACGATGATAAATCCGCTCATTCCGCCACCGCTATTAGCCGGGGCAACAGCGACGGGCACTGCAACTCCTGGCTCGCCGCGTTCGATAACACGTTCTGTGACGTTACCGTTTGCGTCGGTTCGTTCGGTGATACGTTCTTCTGCCAAGTTAAATCTCCTCCATTGATGATTGGAAAATCGCTTCGTCGCAATTTTGTTCCCGAGGGGGATGTAACACAGTTGCAATTCGCTACTGATATGCCATGCAGGGATGCATTACCCGAACAGAAGGATATTTCATGAAGTTATTCGGCGCCCCCGTTTCTCCGTTCGTCCGCAAGGTGTTGATCATAGTTGCCGAGAAAGGGTTGGATGTTGAGATGGTGCCGGTAGGCATTGGCGATCCCAACCCCGAATTTGCAGAATGTAGCCCTTTCAAAAAAATGCCTGCATTTAAGGACGGCGACTTTAGCATTTCAGATTCGACAGCAATTATCGCTTATCTTGATGCCAAATTTCCCGAGCCTTCGATGATCCCTGCCGACCCGGCGGAGCGCGCAAAAACGATCTGGTTCGAGGAGTTTGCCGATACGATGGTTTGCGCCAAAGGTGGCGCGATTTTCTTCAACCGCGTGGTTGCACCGAAATTTTTGGGGCGTGAAGGCGATGA
>JBKJLZ010000301.1:0-2541 GCA_046596705.1 Sphingorhabdus sp.
GTCAAACGCCGCTTTACTAAAGTTGGTGAGGTCGCCCTTGATGATGGTGGGAGCGTAACCATAATCGACGATTATGGTCACCATCCCGTCGAAATACGCGCAGTTCTCTCTGCAGCCAGGGAGGGCGCAGAGGGGCGTGTGATTGCGGTTGCTCAGCCGCACCGATACACTCGGTTGCGCGATCATATGGATGATTTCCAGCAAGCATTTAACGACGCCGACATAGTGTTTATCTCGCCTGTCTATACCGCAGGCGAAGCGCCAATCGAAGGCATCAGCTCCGAAGCTCTGGTGGCTGGCTTGAAACAAAGGGGGCACCGTTCAGCCACGCACGTGCCTGACGCAGGCGATCTGGCTATCAAGCTTGCTGAAATCGTGCAGGACAAGGACATGGTGGTGTGTCTTGGTGCCGGCGATATCACCAAATGGGCGGCTGATCTGGCCGATGCCATAGAGGCTGCAAAGGCATGAGCGTAGCTGTGTTTCCCCAGGTTCAGGGAAAACTGACCGTCGACGCGCCACTGGCACCATTGGTTTGGTTCAAGTCGGGTGGCCATGCAGAATGGCTGTTTGAGCCCAAGGACATAGCTGACCTTCAGGCTTTCTTGCGCGAGCTCGAACCGACCATTCCGGTCATGGCGCTTGGACTTGGCTCCAACTTGATCGTCCGGGATGGCGGCGTCTCTGGTGTTGTAGTCCGGTTAGGCAAGGCTTTTGCCAACGTGGGTAAAGTGGATGACGTCACGCTAGATTGTGGAGGCGGCGGGTCGGGCATACTGGTGTCATCTAACGCGCGCGATAGCAGTATTGCCGGGCTGGAATTTCTTCGCTCGATTCCCGGCACTGTTGGCGGTTTTGTCCGGATGAACGGCGGAGCTTATGGCGCCGAGGTGAAAGATTTCCTGATCGACTGTGATGTGGTGATGCGTGATGGAGAACTGGTAACGCTTTCATTGGCGGATCTGCATTACAGCTACCGCCATTCCGAACTGCCCGATGGTGCGATCGTTGTAGCGGCACGTTTTCGTGGAAAGTTGGGGGAACCCGAAGCAATTCAGGCCGAAATGGCTCGCATTGGCGCGTCGCGCGAGGCATCGCAGCCTTTACGGTCGAAAACGGGTGGCTCCACGTTCAAAAACCCGGACGGGCATAAGGCTTGGGCTTTGATCGATGAAGCCGGATGTCGTGGCTTGCAAATCGGCGGCGCTCAGGTTTCAGAAAAGCATACCAATTTCTTGCTTAACCTCGGCGAAGCCACCAGCGCCGATATTGAGGAACTGGGCGAAGAGGTGCGCAAACGTGTAATGGCTAAGTCTGGCATTGAACTTCAATGGGAAATTCAGCGTGTCGGCATTTACGCCAAAGCGCAAGAGAATGATCGCGTGGGCGCTTCGGTATGAGTGAGCCAATTCACGTCGCCGTCCTTATGGGCGGATGGTCCAATGAACGCCCCGTGTCGTTGATGAGCGGCAATGGCGTCGCAGATGCGCTGGAACGGGTCGGATATAGAGTCTCGCGCGTGGATATGGACCGTAACGTTGCACTGACATTGGCCACAATCCAGCCCGACGTGGTGTTCAACGCACTGCACGGCGTTCCCGGTGAAGATGGCAGCGTGCAGGGCATGCTCGATCTGATGGGCATTAAGTACACCCACAGCGGAATGGTGACCTCGGTAATCGCCATCGACAAAGAGCTGACGAAACAATGCCTCGTCCCAAACGGTATAAAAATGCCGGTTGGCACGATTGTGGACAGCGAGAGCTTATACAGGGGCGATCCTCTGCCTCGCCCTTATGTGTTGAAACCAGTCAATGAAGGTAGCTCGGTCGGCGTCGCTATTGTCAAATCGGACAGCAATTACGGCAACCCGATTTCGCGCGATGCCAAAGGGCCATGGCAGGAATTTGAGACGCTGCTTGCCGAACCCTTTATTAAAGGCCGTGAACTGACGGTGGCAGTGTTGGGTGGCAAGGCATTATGCGTTACAGAGCTGAAACCCAAAAGCGGCTTTTACGACTTTGATGCTAAATATACCGAAGGTCTGACCGAGCACGTCTGTCCCGCCGTAATTCCCTCTGATATCGAAAAATACATGCTCGAGACAGCGGTAAAAGCCCATCAATTGCTCGGCTGCAAAGGTGCTTCGAGGACAGATTACCGCTGGGATGACGAATTGGGCATTGAAGGCATTTTCGTACTCGAAACAAATACTCAGCCCGGCATGACTCCGCTTAGCCTTGTGCCAGAGCAAGCACGTCAGGTCGGCATTAGCTATGAGCAGCTGGTCGATATCATCGTCAAAGAGGCGCTAGTATAATGGCGACTGCAATCCGCAAAGGCGGCAAGGCGCGCAGCAAGGCCAAGGCCGCTAGCCCGCGCCAAAAGGTGCGACAGATTTCAGTGATCGACCGCTTACTGCGGACGCTGCCATTTTCCGAAGAGGAGATCCAGCGAGCGTTTAACTGGATTGTCATCGGCGCTTTGGGACTCGCGGCGATTCTGGCGGCGCAATATTTTGGCCTTACCACGGCAGCATAT
>JBKJLZ010000018.1:0-3596 GCA_046596705.1 Sphingorhabdus sp.
TTGTTGCCGAACGACGCCAGCAAGCCGTTATCTGGATCGATATAGGGTTCAAGATTTGCAATTGCCGCTTTGTCGAAGAATGTACGGACCGGCTTACTACCGGCCAGATCTTGCGACACGGCAATCACCGAGATCCGGCCTTCTTCAAGCGCCGCTAACGAATCGAGCGTTGGCATTTCGGCCTTGCACGGCGCGCACCATGTTGCCCAGATATTGATCAGTACCGGTCGTCCGGCAAAGTCCGTTAGTGTCACATCGCGACCATCAGCCCCTGTAAATGTCGTGTTGGGAGCTTTTTGCCCGGCAAATTTATAACTGAGCGTCGCGCGCATCCCGCTCGCGCTTTCCAGACCGATGTCAGCGCGGCTGCTCTTTTTTGTGGCGGCGGGTGCGTCCGGTTGCCCTTGCCCAGCAGGCTTTGAGCCACTATCGCAGCCAGCCAGCAGGATAAGGAACAGAGCGATTACCAAACGCATGTCAGATTCCAATAGCATGTGGGGTGGCCGGTTTAGCGCTGGCCCTTCGGATATCATGCGCGAGATAAATGCGTCTATCCCGTTCGACAAGCGTCTTTGGCGCGAAGATATCGCAGGCAGTCAGGCGCATGCCGCAATGCTGGCCGCAAATGCCGTCATTTCGGATGCTGACAATGATGCGATCCAAGCGGGTCTGGCCACCATCCAAGCTGAATATGAAGCAAATGGTGTCCCCGAAGACCTTGCGCTCGAAGATATCCACATGCACGTCGAAACCCGGCTGAAGGAGTTAGTTGGAGAACCGGCTGCTCGCTTACATACCGCGCGGTCCAGAAACGATCAGGTCGCAACCGATTTCCGGCTCTGGGTGCGCGCTGCCATCGACCAGGTAGATGCCGGTATCGCAGGCTTTCAGTCCGCTTTGATAGTCCGCGCTGAAGAGCATGCCGACAGCATCATGCCTGGCTTTACACATTTGCAAGTCGCGCAGCCCGTGACATTGGGTCACCATTTGATGGCCTATTATGAAATGGCAAAACGCGACCGCAGTCGTTTTGCCAATTGTCGCGCACGACTCAATCAATCGCCTTTGGGCGCTGCGGCGCTTGCAGGCACGTCGTTCCCGATAGACCGCAGTGCAACTGCAGATGCATTAGGCTTCGACGCTGTAATGGCAAACAGCCTCGACGCCGTATCCGACCGCGATTTCGCCATCGAGTTTCTCACCGCCGCGACTCAGACCGCGCTCCACCTCTCTCGCCTGGCCGAGGAAATGATCCTTTGGGCGTCGCAGCCTTTTGGCTTTATCACTCTTCCCGACGCGTGGTCCACTGGTAGCTCGATCATGCCGCAAAAGCGCAACCCCGATGCGGCAGAACTGGTCCGTGGTCACACCGGACGGATCATGGGCTGCATGACCAGCTTGATGGTTTCGATGAAAGGTTTGCCGCTCGCCTATTCGAAAGATATGCAGAATGACAAACCTCCGGTGTTCGAGGCCTATGACCTTTTAGCGCTGTCGATTGTAGCGATGACAGGCATGGTTGCGGACGTCACATTCAATATTGAAAGAATGCGCGAAGTTGCCGCATCCGGCTTCTCCACCGCCACCGATCTCGCCGACTGGCTGGTGCGCGAGCATGATCTGCCTTTTCGCGAAGCGCATCACATTACCGGCAGCGTCGTGAAGGCATGCGAAAGTCGCGGAATTGGGCTTGAAGCAATCACAACTGATGACCTTGTCGCCGTCGATCCGCGTTTGGCCGGGACCACAGTCCCCGATTTGTCGGTCGCAGGTTCGGTCGCGAGCCGGACCAGTGCTGGCGGCACCGCGCCGCTTCGGGTATGCGAAGCCATCGCCGCCGCCAAAAAGGAACTTGGCATATGATTCGCCTTCGCATTGCCGCTGTTTTGACCTTGGCCTGCACACTTTGCGCGTGCGGCAAGGTAGGCGATCTAGAACCACGCACCGGCCAGTCGCTGCCGCCTAAGGCTTATGGTCAGACAGTAACGCCGTCTGCCGAAGCGCTCTCAACCCCGTCAATACAGGCACGGCCCGGCAGAAGCGATGAACTGCTTCGTCGGTCGGAACGCCGCGAGGACGATCCGTTCGACCTGGCTCCCGGCGAAGAACCAGTGCCGCTACCGAATTCGGATGCCGATAAAAAGCCCAACTAAAAGCAGATTAAGACACTTTACCCATGAACCATTTCGAACTCATCAATGGCGTGCTTCACGCTGAGCAAGTTGCATTGCCGGATATCGCAGCCGCCGTCGGCACGCCGGTCTATGTTTATTCGAGGGCGACCTTTGAGCGCCATGCCCAGGTCTTTCGCGATGCACTGTCAGACTTGGATAACCCGCATATCGCGTTTGCGGTGAAGGCTAACCCCAATCTGGCAGTGTTGAAAATCCTGGCAAAGCAGGGTTACGGAGCCGACGTCGTGTCCGGCGGCGAACTCGACCGGGCGTTGGCGGCAGGGATGTCGCCAGAAGACATTGTGTTTTCAGGCGTTGGCAAAACTGCTGATGAAATGGTCCACGGGCTGAGAACCGGGATCGGCCAGTTCAACATCGAGTCGGAAGAAGAAGGTGTTGAACTTTCGATTATAGCCCAACAGTCGGGCAAACGTGCCAGTTGCGTATTGCGCATTAATCCCGATGTAGATGCCGGAACCCACGGCAAGATTTCAACCGGCAAAGCCGACAATAAATTCGGCGTCGGGCTTCACAAGGCCATCGATATTTATGGCCGTTTGGCATGCTTGCCCGGCCTCGAAATGCGGGGCGTCGCACTTCACATCGGTAGCCAGCTAACCAGCCTCGACCCGCTAGAAACGGCGTTCGGCAAAATCGGGGTGCTGGTACAAGAGCTTCGCAATGCGGGACATCACATTACCCATGTCGATCTCGGCGGTGGCCTTGGCGTTCGCTACAATTCCGGCGACAATCCCCCAGAACCAGCGGACTACGGCGCGATGGTCGCTCGCGTGACCAAGGACTGGGGCGTGCGGCTGATGTTCGAACCTGGTCGCGTGATTGCCGGCAACGCCGGGGTGCTGCTGACCCGGGTGATCCGGGTCAAGCCCGGCGGTGGCAACCTGCCCTTCGCGATTGTCGATGCCGCGATGAATGATCTAGCGCGACCTGCGCTGTATGACGCGTGGCATGATTTTGAAGCCGTTGAGCCGACTGGCCAGCGGATGACCGCCAATATTGTCGGTCCGGTTTGTGAAACCGGCGATACCTTTGCGACCGCGCGCGAAATCGACGTGGTTAGGGCGGGCGATCTTGCCATTTTCCGCACCGCGGGTGCTTATGGTGCCACGATGGCAAGCACATATAACAGCCGTGGGCTGGTGCCCGAGGTTCTGGTTGATGGTGATAAATTTGGCGTTGTCGCCGAACGGATTTCGCCTGAGATGATTCTCGCCTCCGAGCATGTTCCCGACTGGCTGGAGTGACTGTGGACCAGCTGCCGATCTTCGTTAATTTGCGGGGCCGCAGGGTGATCCTGGTCGGCGACGGCGATGCGGCGGATGCAAAGCGGAGATTGATCGAACGTGCGGGCGGAATTCCCGTCGATCCTGGCGACCGCGAGGCCCGAATTGCCTTTGTTGC
>JBKJLZ010000339.1:0-2897 GCA_046596705.1 Sphingorhabdus sp.
TTCATGTAACTGGCGAGCTTGCGATATCGGCTCATTGAAGGAAAGCCGGTCAGCGACGGCGCATCCGCACCCGGAAAGCTGACCTTTACCTTCTTGTCGATTGCATCGCGCGCTCCATAAGCGTCAGAAACGGCCGATAGGACGACATGTTCAGCCTGACCACCGAAGTGATTCATCAACCGGACGCTGCGCGACTGCTGACCGCCCAGTTCGAAGCTGCTTTGCAGATGTAATATGCGAACAGCCGCCATGCTTGCCTTTCCGTCCTGCACATCCCAGATGGGCTTCATGCAAATCAAAGTGTTGCCGTCCGAATACAAGGCCGATCCAAAAATCGCCAATTTTTTTGGCGGTGATGGCCTTGGCGGAGAAATCGGTGATGCCGTGGCCGCTGCGGATTTTCCCGAGACGATAATTCGGTTCCGCAATTACCGTTGGGCAGCGACCGTCGGGCTCGACGCGCTGACTGACGCAGAATGGGCGCAGCATTTCGGGCGCTTCCAGCCGTTACCCGACAATATGCTGCAGCCGCTGGCGCTGCGTTATCATGGTCACCAATTCCAGCACTATAACCCGAACATCGGCGACGGGCGCGGTTTCCTTTTCGCACAGTTGCGGGACGGCCATGACCGGCTGCTTGATCTCGCTACCAAGGGATCGGGCACTACGCCCTACAGCCGTGACGGTGACGGAAGGCTTACTCTAAAAGGCGGCGTAAGAGAGATTTTGGCGACTGAAATGCTGGAAGCCTTGGGCGTGAACACCTCAAAAACTTTCTCTCTGATCGAAACTGGCGAAGCATTAATGCGCGGCGACGAACCATCACCCACCCGCTCTGCAGTTATGGTCCGGCTGAGCCACAGTCACATACGTATCGGGACATTTCAACGGGTTGTTGCCGAAGGTGACGCAGAAATGATGGAGCGGCTAATTGAATATTGCTTGACGATTTTATACAATGAAACACCTGACACCAATCCTGCGGCGCAGTTATTAAACCTAGCCGTTGAACGAATCGCCGACCTAGCGGCCAGCTATATGGTGGCAGGTTTCGTTCACGGCGTGCTCAACACTGACAACATTAACATCACCGGCGAGAGTTTTGATTATGGCCCGTGGCGTTTCACCGAATATTGGGACCCCAGCTTCACCGCAGCTTATTTCGACCACAACGGACTTTACGCATTCGGACGGCAGGCGCAGGCGATGCATTGGAATTTGGGCCAGTTAGCGGTTTCTTTGCGGTTAGTCAGCGAAGCCCCGCCTTTAATCGAGGCGCTGGAACGTTTTCCGTCGCTGTTTCAGCATGCCATCGTCCGGCGCTTTATGTGGCGGTTGGGGGTCGAATCAAATGGCGCAGCCAGCGATCGCGCCTTAGTCGAAGCCGCCGAGCGCGCGATGGGCAATTCTAAGATTCCGGTCGACAAGTTTTTTGTGACACACCGAGGTGCGCAGAGGCCAGATCAAATCTCACGTGACGAACATTATGATGCCTTTGCGGCATTACTTTCAGAATATCGCTCAACCGCAAATACTTCCTCAATCCATTCCAGCGACATATCATGCTCGATGCTAATCGACGAGGTTGAGACGATTTGGGCCGCCATCGCGATTAACGATGACTGGCAGCCACTTCATTCCAAGATTGAAGATATTCGCCGCATGGGTGCAGTACTGGCAGCGTAAATTTACACGCCGAATTTACCTCGTGTAAAAGCTTTTGCGCGCATTATAGTAAATGCAAATTTACCATATAAGCAGAGTGCTGTTTGCCTGATCTTGTTTCATACGAACCTGCGACTGGGACCGAGATATGGCGGGGCCCCGTTTGCGATGTCGATCGGGAGGTTGCGGCTGCGCGCGAAGCATGGCCTAAATGGGCCGCAGCACCCTTGTCGGAGCGGATCGAACGGCTGCGTGCGTTTTCTAACCGCATTAAAGTCGATCTGGAAATATTCGCCGACACCATTGCCCGCGAAACCGGAAAGCCTTTATGGGAAGCACGGACAGAAGTTGAATCGGTAGTTCACAAAGTCGATATATCGATCAAAGCCTACGCCGACAGAACGTCGCAGCGACAAATCGATGGCAAACCAGGCAGCCGCAGTGCGCTCAGGCATAAACCGCACGGTGTGCTCGCGGTTTTGGGACCGTATAATTTTCCGGCGCATTTGCCAAACGGCCACATCGTTCCCGCACTGCTCGCTGGCAACGCAATTGTATTCAAGCCATCCGAAAAAACGCCTGCGTCTGGGCAAATGCTTGTGGATTACTACCATAAAGCAGGGATCCCCGAAGGTGTAGTTCGCATCGCCCACGGCGGCCCGCAAACCGGCAAAGCACTGTCGGCACATAGCGATATCAATGGATTGCTGTTTACTGGTTCGGCCCAGACCGGACTTGCGCTGAACCGGCAGTTTGCAGACCGGCCGGATAAGATCTTGGCACTAGAAATGGGTGGCAATAATCCGATCATCGTTTGGGACACCAAAGACATTCACAGCGCAGCAGTATTGGTCATCCAGTCTGCGTTTTTGAGCGCTGGCCAACGGTGTACCGCCGCGCGGCGCTTAATCGTCAAAGATGATATCTACGACGCCGTAATAGCCGAAGTGAAGAAAATCGCCGACCGCCTGGTAATCGCCGAACCACATAGTGAGCCTCCCCCATTTATGGGGCCAGTAATAGATAATGACGTCGCCGACGGATTGACCGAGAGCTTTCTGGCGTTGATGAGTGCAGGCGGTCGCCCGATCAGGCACATGACCAGACCGCTTTTTGACCGACCGTTTTTAGGCCCTGGCATAATCGACGTGACTGCGATCGTGAACCGGCCCGATATCGAGCTATTTGGTCCGCTGCTGCAAGTCATTCGCGTGCGCGACTTTGAAGGCGCT
>JBKJLZ010000153.1:0-4638 GCA_046596705.1 Sphingorhabdus sp.
GCGCCGCCGACTGCCATCAGGTAAGCGCTTTTATGCTTCGCGATGCTCTGTGTGGCGGCGGCACCGCGCTCGGCCTTGCCGACGCAGGCCATCAAACCTTGTTCCAGCATCATGTCCATGAACTTGTCCATGCGCGTCGCGGTGGTGGGACCGGCTGGGCCGACGACCTCCTCGCCAACGGGATCGACCGGGCCGACATAATAGATTACCCGGCCCTTGAAACTAACAGGGAGTTCTTCGCCCCTGCCCAGCATGTCAGCGATGCGCTTATGCGCGGCGTCGCGGCCAGTCAGCATCTTGCCGTTCAGCAATAAACGATCGCCCTGCTTCCAGCCCTTTACGTCCGTTTGAGTCAGCGAGTCCAAATTAACCCGTTTTGCCGCCGCGTCAGGCTGCCAGTTTACGTCGGGCCATTCATCGAGCTTAGGAGCGTCCAAAAACGCCGGTCCCGAACCATCGAGCACGAAATGCGCATGCCGCGTCGCGGCGCAATTTGGGATCATCGCTACCGGCTTCCCAGCAGCGTGGCACGGCGAGTCCATAATCTTCACGTCGAGAATGGTCGAAAGCCCACCAAGCCCTTGCGCGCCGATCCCCAGCGCGTTGACTCGATCGAAAATCTCAATGCGCATTGCCTCAATATCATTTTGCGCCCCGCGCGCTTTTAATGGCCCCATGTCGATCGGCTCCATCAGCGCCTGCTTGGCGAGCAGCACACAATGCTCCGCCGTTCCACCAATGCCGATGCCAAGCATTCCGGGCGGGCACCAGCCAGCGCCCATTTGAGGTAGCATTTCGACGACCCAATCGACAATATTGTCCGACGGGTTCATCATCTTGAACTTCGATTTGTTCTCGCTGCCACCGCCCTTGGCCGCGACATCGATGCTGACTTTCGACCCAGCGACCATTTCGACGTGCAGCACACAGGGCGTGTTGTCCTTGGTATTGCGCCGGGTGAATGCCGGGTCAGCTAGAACTGATGCCCGCAATTTATTCTCTGGGTGTAGATAGGCACGGCGCACGCCCTCATCGATTACGTCCTGCAACGACCGCGACGTTTCATCCAACCGGCAATCCATACCCCATTTGACGAAGACGTTGACGATGCCGGTGTCCTGACAGATCGGCCGGTGTCCTTCGGCACACATACGGCTATTGGTCAGTATTTGTGCGATAGCGTCCTTGGCTGCGGGACTTTGTTCTGCTTCATAAGCCTCACCCAATGCATGGATATAGTCCATAGGGTGAAAGTAGCTGATATATTGCAGCGCATCAGCGACGCTTTCGATCAGATCGACTTCACGGATAATAGTGGTCATAGGGCGATCCTAGCGGCGTGAATGGTGGCGTCCGCCAATAACGCTATGGTGCAAGGATTCAACCTGTTGCGAACACCGCCCGAGACAGCCCCGATTCTTTTAGCAAGCCAGGTTTTGCATTGTTGGTATTTTTAGTGTAAGCACCTCGGGCTAACGTCGTTTGCGACGGATACGGGGCTCTATTATGGCTCCCTTTGTCCCTTTCTAAACTCGTCGAAGCCAGGATGTATCACGCTGATACATGCCTGTATTAACTGGGCAAAGGATACCCATATGACTATCGGAACTGTAAAATTCTTCAATGCTGACAAAGGCTATGGCTTTATTGCACCTGAAAGCGGCGGCGACGACGCGTTTGTGCACATTTCAGCTGTTGAACGCGCTGGCATGAGCACGCTGGATAAGGACCAACGCGTTTCTTATGATCTTGAAAAAGACCAACGTGGCAAAATGTCGGCTGTGAACATCGCAGCTGCTTAATTGCTGAATTGACAGGGTGCGAATGACCAACAGGTTGTTCGCACCCTTTTCATTTGTGACTACTCAATAGGATAATGTTACCCGATATGGCTTCGTATAAAGACCCCGGCTTTCAGGAACGTACAGCGCTGGCCAAGGCAGCAAAGCTCAAAGCACTTGAACAGTTAAAGGCCAAACCGCCCGTTGATCCGGCAGTGCTCGCCGAGCGCGCTGCGGCAGCTGCCGCAAAAGAAGCAGCCACAGCCGCTGCAAGAGCCGAAAAGATTGCTGCGCGCGAAGCTGAAAAAGCCGCAAAAAAGGCTGAGGCCGAAGCAAAGGCCGCATTTGAAGCCGCTCAGCCAGCGCTGACCGCTGCTCAACAAAAGGCTGCTCGCGACGCGCGTTACGCTGCTCGGAAGAAGCGCAAATAACCTTAGCCATTAGCCGACCGGTAATTCGATGATACCGCGCGTCTTGATCGACACCGCCGACATCCCAGGTAGCAAGGAAACGCTACGGTTGATCCAGCGTGGCACCGAGTTTTCAATAATGCTCGGCGCAAACGAACTTATGAATAGTCGACTGAGCGGCTCGGAAGAGGCGCTTGCTAACATGGCCTGTGCGAAATTGGGGTCGATCACTTCGCCCCGGGTGTTGATCGGTGGACTGGGCATGGGGTTTACGTTGCGCGCTGCTTTAGCTGCCCTGAATGCCGATGCACAGATCAGCGTCGCCGAACTGGTTCCTGCAGTGGTCGCATGGGCGAAGGGCCCGATGGTCGATCTGCATCGCGATAGCCTCAATGATCCGCGTGTCCGAATCCTTTTGGACGATGTCGCGCACTGTATCGGCGCGGCCAAATCGGCATATGACGCAATTTTGCTTGATGTTGATAATGGACCAGATGGTTTGACTGCGAACGAAAACGATCGTCTGTACAGTGCAGAGGGTCTAACCGCAGCGAATGCCGCGCTTCGCCCCGGCGGCATATTTGCGGTTTGGTCGGCAGCACAAGACCGCAAATTTGCCTCGCGTCTGAAGAATGCAGGTTTCAAGTTCGAAGAAGTGCCCGTGCGGGCGCACAGGGCGAAATCGGGTGCCCGGCATATTATTTGGCTAGCGGTCAAAGCGTAGCTTGGCATCTGCCGTTTTAATAAGCGCCGTTGGGCATAATCCGAGCCTGGTTTGCGTTACGGCAAACAGGGCATTCGAATCAAAATGCGGAATGCGTAATCGGCTTAGCTGCGAACCAATGAGTGGGACATCGGACTTCGCGTCCACAATGCGAAACCTGCAAAATCAGAAATATTTTAATCCGGCTGTTTTCCATCTTGCGCTTGAAAAACTGCTTAGCAACTCCACGCGTCGTGCCACTCTGACACCGTTGAGGCTGCGACGAATGGAATCACAATAGCGACGAAACGAAGGGTAAATTAACGATTTACCCTCTTGCGTCTCAAAATGATTGAGGCACTATAGGTAGCGGTTGGCCATAGGGGGCATCACCACACATTGTGATTGGAGCTGCAGAATGCGATTCTGCCGTCGGGGATATTTTTCCCGTCGATAAGCTGGGGACAAGTGGAATTTTGCAACCCCGACGACCGAAAAAATGCTATCAGGGTCTTTCGTGCCCTGAGTCGAACAAGAAGAGAACATCTCTTCGGATCGGTCAAACAGGCGATAGCGGTGAGGGGTGTTCCCCGCGAATCGCCAACAAATAGGAGCTTAGGGGTAGAAATGGATTTCAGGGACACAGGCCGGGGGGCCGATTCGGATATGGGCGAAGATATGACGGACGTATTGGAAGCAGAGTTAGCAATGGAGGTGAAAACCGAAAACAGCGATAAAGCTGACAGGAAAGCCGCGCCCAAAAAGGCCGCCGCTACCAACACCGATGCGGCATATGAAAAAGCCGAGAGCGACAGCAAGACAGTCGATGTGCGCCGATTTAACATCGTCACCGACAATAGCCGCGACGTTCTTCTGACTGAATTTGGTAAGGACACGTTGCAGGACCGTTATTTGCTGCCAGGCGAGTCATATCAGGACCTGTTTGCACGCGTCGCGTCCGCCTATGCCGATGATCAGGACCATGCGCAGCGGCTCTATGACTATATCTCGAAGCTCTGGTTCATGCCTGCCACGCCTGTGTTGTCGAATGGCGGCACCGGTCGCGGGCTGCCGATTTCATGTTATCTAAACAGCGTCGACGATAGCCTTGAAGGCATCGTCAACACATGGAATGAAAATGTCTGGCTCGCATCACGCGGCGGCGGCATCGGCACCTATTGGGGCAGCGTGCGCGGCATCGGCGAACCAGTTGGCCTCAACGGCAAAACCAGCGGCATCATTCCGTTTGTCCGCGTCATGGACAGCCTTACGCTGGCCATTAGCCAGGGTTCGCTTCGCCGCGGTTCGGCGGCTTGCTATCTTGACGTATCGCACCCCGAGATCGAGGAATTCCTCGAAATCCGCAAGCCATCAGGCGATTTCAACCGCAAGGCACTTAACCTGCACCACGGCGTGCTGCTTACCGATGAGTTCATGGAAGCCGTGCGCAGCGGTTCCGAATTCGACCTGCGCAGCCCCAAAACCGGCGAAGTGCGCTCGACCGTTGACGCGCGCAGCCTGTTCCAGAAGCTTGTTGAAACACGGCTTGCTACTGGCGAGCCTTATATCATTTTCAGCGACACCGTGAACAACGCGATGCCAAAGCATCACCGCGATCTCGGTCTCAAAGTCTCCACATCCAACCTTTGCAGAGTAATTTCACTGCAAAGGTTGGATGTGGAGACTTTGAGACCGAGATCGCGGTGATGCTTTGGCATCGCGTTGTTCACGGTGTCGCCGAAGA
>JBKJLZ010000142.1:0-10989 GCA_046596705.1 Sphingorhabdus sp.
ACAGATTGCGTTACCACGTCACCGAAAATCTCTGGCACGTACATTATCTCGCGACCCGTCACCTTTTCCAAAGCGTCGAGCACCATCGATACCGACATCTCACTATGCTTGGCGCCCATTGGTCGGCCAAAATGTGCCAATAGCAGGACTATCGCACCTTTATCGGCTAGCTCAAGAACGGTCGGCAACAGAGCACGTAAACGCGTTTCATCCGTAACCCGCCCGTCGGCCATCGGCACGTTTAGGTCAACACGCACCAGTGCGCGCTTGCCCCTGATGTCACCAAGGTCGTCGAGGGTGTGAAACGCCATGATTAGAGCAGCTTGCCGATAACGCCTGCGGTATCGACCATGCGGTTCGAAAAGCCCCATTCATTATCATACCAACTCAAGACGCGAACCAGCTTTCCATCCAACACCGTTGTTTCAAGACTGTCGATCGTCGAGCTCGCCGGATTATGGTTATAATCGATCGACACCAAAGGTTCGTCCGAATAAGCTAAAACGCCCTTCAAAGCGCCTTCCGAGGCCGCCTTTAGCAGTGCGTTGACCTCGTCCACCGTAGTATCGCGCTTTGGCGTGAAGGTTAGGTCGACAATGCTGACATTAGGTGTCGGAACGCGGATTGCGGAACCGTCCAGTTTGCCTTTCAATTCGGGCATGACTTCACCAACCGCGCGCGCTGCTCCGGTCGTTGTCGGGATCATGGACATGGCGGCAGCGCGTGCGCGCCGCATATCGTCATGGATTTGGTCGAGGATTTTCTGGTCGTTGGTGTAGCTATGGATCGTGGTCATAAGCCCACGTTCGATACCGATTTCGTCGTTCAGCACCTTCGCCATTGGCGCGAGGCAATTGGTAGTGCAGCTGGCGTTCGAGACGATCAAATCGTCGGACGTCAAAACTTGGTGGTTAACCCCGAAAACAACCGTTTTATCAACATTTTTGCCTGGTGCAGAAATCAACACTCGTTTGGCACCAGCCGCCAAATGCTTTTCCGCACTTGCTCGATCAGTGAAGAAGCCGGTGCATTCCAGCGCGATATCGACGCCGTTTGCAGCGTGCGGGAGGTTGGCAGGATCGCGTTCAGCAGTGACGTGGATCCGTTTGCCGTTGACGATGATGTCATTGCCATCAGCTTCTACAGTGCCAGGAAACGCGCCATGGACGCTGTCGCGTTTGAACAGCAGCGCATTGGCCTTTGCCGGCGCCAGATCGTTGATAGCAATAAGTTCTAGATCATGGTCGTCACGTTCCAGGATTGCGCGGGCGACGAGCCGCCCGATGCGACCGAATCCGTTGATTGCTACTTTGACGGCCATGCGTTGCTCCTTGAAGAATTCAGCCTAGTGCGGCGAGGATTTTGGGGACGATCTTGTTGGCGGAAAAGCCGAAATGCTCCATCAAAACTTTGCCCGGTGCAGATGCTCCGAAACGGTCAATCCCGATGTGGATAGCATTTTCGCCAGTGATGTCGGACCATCCGAATGTAGTCCCGGCTTCGATAGATACCCGCAAACTTCCATCGGCTGGAAGAATATCGTCACGATAGCTGGCGTCTTGTGCCTTGAAACGCGAAACGCTTGGCATGGACACAACGTCAGCGCCAATGCCTTTGCCCTCAAGCTGGGCGGCCACATCAGTTGCCAGCGAAACTTCGGAACCGGTAGCGATGATTACGACCTTACGCGCTGCCTGCGCTGAAACCAGGCGATAAGCGCCTTTCGCGGATAAGCTGACATCCGCCGAAGTGCGCAGCATTGGTAGATCCTGTCGCGACAAAGCCAGCACGGATGGCCCTGCGGTCCGTGACAATGCCAGTTGCCAGCATTCTGCCACTTCAATTGCATCACATGGCCGAAATACCTCAAGATTCGGGATCATCCGCAAGCTTTGTAGATGTTCGATCGGTTGGTGTGTGGGACCGTCCTCACCCTGCCCAATGCTGTCATGCGTTAACACGTAAATCACCCGCACGCCTTGCAACGCCGACAACCGAATTGCGGGACGAGCATAGTCCGAAAAAATGAGGAACGTTCCACCAAAGGGAATAACTCCGCCATGCAAAGCCATGCCGTTCATCGCCGCAGCCATTCCAAACTCGCGGATGCCATAATAAATATAGCGCCCAGCATAATTATGCTTGGTCAACGCATCGGTAGCTGACGTCTTGGTATTGTTCGAACCCGTTAAATCCGCTGACCCGCCAATCATTTCTGGCAGAACTTCTGTCAATGGCCCCAGCGCCATCTCAGACGACTTGCGCGTTGCTGCCTTTGTCTGGTCGGCAATCAGTTGCTTCAGATAATCAACCATTACCGGAGCGGCATCGATTTCCCCGGCTATACGACGTTCAAATTCTGCCTTGTGGGCACTGGCCGACAGTCGGTCGTTCCAACTGTCACGATGCTTTTTGCCCCGGTGGCCTAGCGCGCGCCAGGAAGCGATCACGTCTTCGGTCAATTCGAAAGGTGCTTCATCCCAACCGAGTTCAGATCGGGTCGCGGCGACTTCGTCTTCGCCAAGCGGCGAGCCATGAACTTTCGAGCTTCCCTGCTTGTTGGGCGACCCGTAACCGATAATAGTCCCACATGCGATCAGCGATGGTCGCGGATCTGCAACCGCCTCTGCCATAGCGCGTCGGATGTCGGCAAAGTCATGTCCGTCACAGCGAACAACATGCCATCCCGTGGCGCTGTAACGTGCCATAATGTCTTCGCTTGAGGATAAATCCACAGCACCATCGATGGTAATCCGGTTATCATCCCACAACACATTCAAATGACCAAGCTGCAAATGCCCCGCAAGACCGATGGCTTCATGGTTAATGCCCTCCATCAGGCAACCATCGCCTGCGATTACCCAGGTCTTGTGATCAACAAGCTCATCGGTAAATACAGCATTCAAATGACGTTCTGCAATTGCCATGCCGACCGCCATTGCAATGCCCTGCCCTAAAGGCCCTGTGGTGGCTTCGACGCCCTCAAGCTCAAAATTTTCGGGATGCCCGGCGCACGGACTGTGCAGCTGGCGGAAGTTGCGGATATCGTCCATCGTGGGGCGTGCATAACCTGTCAGATGCAATGTTGCATAAGCGAGCATCGACCCGTGCCCGGCAGACAGCACAAACCGGTCGCGGTCCGGCCATTTTGGATCAGTAGGGTCATGCTTTAGGAAATCGGAATACAACACAGTGGCAACATCAGCCATGCCCATCGGCATCCCCGGATGGCCGCTGTTAGCAGCTTGCACGGCGTCCATTGCCAGCACCCTGATTGCATTGGCCATTTGCCGTTCGCTGACCGTCATGTTTTTCCCCGGATTTCCAAAATCGAGATGAACGGCGGACGCCGTAAATAGGCCGAAGACCGCACGAGTCGCCGGTGCGCTCCCTTTGCTGGCAGGAGCGGCTATCGTCAAGGGACAGGGTGCCCTTTTCCGCTAACGCAAGTTCGGTTTACAGAGTTTCGACAAATTTGCACTCGTGTACAAATCTGCTATCCAGTCTGAGACTGGGGGTGCAAGTCATGACACAACAACAGCTAAGTATAGTTATTACTCGTATCGAGCGCGCACTTTCCCGGATTGAGCAAGCTCCAGTTCGGCCACCGGTGGGGCAAAACGATATCGAGCTTGCTGCGCGTCACGAACGGCTAAAGGTCGAAACCAAGGCCGCAATTGCCGACATCGACGACATACTCCGCGCGGGTGCAAACTGATGGCTGAAGTTCGTTTAGTGATCGCAGGTCGTGAATATATTGTAACGTGTCAAGACGGCGAGGAGCAGCGTTTGCAAAGCCTGGGGGCAATGGTCGACGATATGGCACGGCAAGCCGGCGGGCCCGCTGGGGGGCTGAATGAAAGCCGCTTGCTGTTGTTTTCAGCGCTTTTGCTGGCCGACAAATTGCACGATCACAAAGATGCAACGGCTACCCCGGCAATCGACGCGCCCGATGCCCCGGCAGAGAATACGGCCGAAACACTTGAAAAGCTGGCGGAACGGCTAGAGGCATTAGCGGATAAGCTTGAGCAATAGGCAGGGAGCGTCTATATAGGTGTTGGCGGGGCTGCCCGGCACGAACTGATGAGAACATCCCTGAGGCGATTATTTATCTAAGGGAGCTGTCCCTGTTTGGACCCTGGTCCAGGCTAAACGGCGCCCACCTGACGTTTTGGCGTCAGAGGATATTCCGGGAAACGACCCATGGTGGTTCCGCTAACTGTTTAAACTATGGGTGACATGGCAGCCGATAAGACAACTATGCGCCGTATGTATCGAAAACGGCGCGACGAATTTGTGGCTGCGTTAAGTCCGCAGGACCTTGCAGTCGCGTTTTCTCAGGTGCCGTCGCCACTGTCGGCGTATTATCAGCCGCACAGAATCGTTGCAGGCTACATAGCCAAAGATAGTGAAGCCAATCCGGCCGCATTACTGGCGGCCTCTTATGAACGAGGATGCGTTACAGCGCTGCCCTATATCACCCGCCTTAGTGCGCCCATGCGGTTCTTGCGCTGGTCGCCGGGTGACTACCTTGAGCCAGGGCCATTTGGCTTGATGCAGCCAAATGCAAATGCCGAAGCTGTTGCGCCCGACGTGATTCTGGTGCCCCTTGTTGCGTTCGATAACCGGTTGATGCGGTTGGGACAGGGTGCAGGCCATTATGACCGCGCACTCAGCATTTTGGAACGCACCGTTGCCATCGGCATTGCTTGGTCGGTTCAGCATACGCCGACGATCGAAGCGGAGCCGTGGGATCAACCCATGGACGCTATACTAACAGAGAAATCATGGATGACATTATGAATGGAAAAGGCTCTTCTCCCAGTTGGCGCAAACCTGTGGGAATGCTGGCCATTATGGTGCTCATTACGGTGTGGGTGTTCCTGATCGTGAGCCTATCTGGCTACATCGGCCAAATCCATATTCTGGCACAGGCCGTGGTCTATCTGATAGCCGGAATTGTCTGGATTGCGCCATTACGGCCATTAATGATCTGGATGGAAACCGGATCATTCAGGGCCCCACCCGAAGACTGAACTTCGTAAAGAGTGGCGCGAGTGACGGGACTTGAACCCGCGACCTCCGGCGTGACAGGCCGGCGCTCTAACCAACTGAGCTACACCCGCTTGATGCGGTGGAGGCGCGTTAGGAGCGATGCAAGATTCTGTCAACCGCGAGTTTGAAAGTGGCCGATTTTTCGGGAACATTACATACCTGACGTTGCAGAATAAATATCAGCAAATCCTTATCAAGATATAATCTTTTACAACTGTAATCCCACTTTTAAACATATGTATCAATATTTTAATCTGGTTAACCGTGTCGTGCGGGATTAACTGTTTCTTGACGTTATTCGAGCATAGCCCGTTTATGACGGACCAGTCAGCCAAAATACAAAGGGCAAAGCGCGCCCATCGCAGCACCCAGCATTCGGGTGTTTTGCTATGTGCTTTGCTTTTTGCCGTTGCGCATCCGGCTCGGGCGGCGGGGACGCTTGCCGGTACCGACATCCAAAATATTGCGTCGGCGACCTATGATACGCCTTCGGGGTCGGTAACCATTCAATCGAACACAATCATAATAAAGGTCGATGAACTTTTAAACGTCACTGTAGCATCGACTGATCCTGGAAATATAAATACCGCCCCAGGTTTTGTCGGCAATGTTCAAGCTTACCGTGTTACAAATACCGGCAATGGCAATGAAGCGTTTGCGCTGACTGCCAATACCAATAATGGCGGCGACGATTTCGACCCGACGTTTCAGAAGATCGTCATCGATACCAATGATAACGGTGTTTTTGACCCAGGCATCGATGTAGATTACATTCCTGGCACCAATGAGCCAGTTATCGGACCAGACTTAAGTAAAGTTTTTTTCATCATCACCAATACCCCAGCCGGGGTGGTTGACCTCAATCGCGCCAATGTCGGTCTGACCGCAGTGGCCGTAACAGGCAGCGGTACCCCAGGCACAACTTTCGCTGGGGCCGGCCAGGGCGGTGGTAACGCCGTCGTTGGCGTTACCGGCGCCACAAGTGCCGCCAGCGGTTTTCTTTTAGTTCAAGCCACCTCGGTTGCGTTGGTCAAGTCAGCGACCATACTCGACCCCTTTGGCGGAAGTCGGCCAGTTCCAGGCGCCGTTATTACATATACTATTGCCGCAAATGTTACCGGTTCGGGTACCTTGGCAAACTTCGTTATCACCGACCCCATTCCTGTTGGTGTGACCTATGAGGCCAGTTCAATAACCTTCCAAAACGCGGCGTTGACCGACGCCGCGGATGCTGATGCCGGAAACTACAATGGCACTGTCGTCAGCGTAGCCGCGGGATCGGTCCCAGCCGGCCAAACCCGAACCCTCACTTTCAAGGTTAGAATTCCATGATCGTCACCGTGAAGTCAAAGCTAGTGATCGCTGCATTCCTGTCCAGTGTCTCGACGGCAATCGCAGCAACACCGCTTCAACTAAACAGCGATGTATTCGTCGAACGGCAAGTTATTGCTTCCGATGGTGGAAAAACAGTTGTGTTGGAAAAACCCGACATGATTACGCCGGGCGACAGCTTGGTATTTGTCGTGCGTTACAAAAATGTCGGTGCATCATCGGCCAGTAACTTTGTGGTCACCAATCCGCTACCTGCGGCCGTTAGCTTTAACGGAACTGCCGACGGGCTTGAAATAGTCTCAACCGATGGCGGCAACAATTGGGGGGCTTTAAACACCCTGCGAGTGTCGATGGCTGATGGCACGCAACGTCCTGCCCGCCACGGCGATGTCACACATATTAAGTGGAAATTGAATCAGACGCTAACCGCTGGTGCGGAAGGCAAATTGATATTTCGTGGGATCGTACGGTGATCGCGAACCGCCTTGATTGCAGCGGTGTGGGCGCAATCTTTTTAAATGCAGCAGGAGCATAAGCAATGACCAGTAAGCTTAAATTGCTCGTTACCTCGTCGGCAGTACCGCTTATTTTGTTCGGCGCGACGCCGGCATTTGCAGCAGGAACGACGCAAGGCACGAGTGTGTTGAATAACGTATCCGTCGACTATCAAGTCAACGGGGTATCGCAAACTCAACAAACCGCATCTGACACGTTCGTCGTCGACCGGAAGATCATCTTCACTCTGGCCGAAAAGGCACCAATCGGCACGACCAGTGTTTCGCCCGGTCAGACGCTCCAAAAGACCACATTCATTTTGTCGAACACTTCCAACGATACTCTGGATTTCGTGCTTACGCCGTCGCAGATCGTTGGCGGTACAGCGGCACATGGCGGGACCGACGCGTTTAATGTCACCAACTTGCTCGTTTGTCTCGATGCAAATGCCGACAACAATTGTGACGCTGCCCCTACCGCGACGTTGACAATCGATAACCTTATTGCCGATGCCAACACCACAATCCTGGTTTTAGGCGACATTCCACTTTCAGCAACGAACGGCCAGGTTGCTGGCGTAACGTTAAGCGCAGCCGCTTTGAACAGCAATGGCACGGCCATCGTAGCCGCGACCGATGCTACGGTTAACGGCGCAGCCACTGTTGAAACAATCTTTGCCGATACAGTAAAGTCTGGGAACGGGGGAGCATCAGCAGCACGCGACGGTATCGATGTCGCGACCGATGACTATACCGTAGCTTCGGCATTATTAAGCGTATTCAAGACTAGCCAGGTGATAAGCGATGGCGTCAGTGCAAGCAACTTCAAGTCGGTTCCCGGTGCTGTTGTTGAATATTGCATTTCGGTAGCGAATGCAGCCGGTGGCGCGACTGCAACAAATGTGACGATTTCCGACTTGGTACCTACCAATACGAGTTATGTTCTTGGTTCTATTCGAGTCAACGGAACTGTTACTTCGCCCGGCGCAAGTCAAACCTGTTCAGCGGGTACCGTCGTCACCGATACCGTGGACGGTGACGCGGGTAGCTTCGGTACCCCGGCAAATACGGTCGCCGGCACTTTGGCCAACGTCGCTGGTGGCGGATCGAGCGCGCTTATTTTCCGCGTCACACTGAACTAAGGATAGAAAGGGCGGCGTGCGGTGATCCGGCGCCGCCCTTTTTCAAAATGCGCACGTTAACCAAATCCATTATCAAATGCGCCGGTATGCTGGCGGCAGGAATCTTGCATCCTGCGGCCAGCCTACCGGCGTATGCGCAAAACCAGCCTCAGATCATAACGAATACTGCCACGGGTGAGTGGGATGCTGGCACCGAACGGCTATCAAGGACTTCAAATACAGTACAATTTGTCGTCGAAACGATCCAACTACCAGCCCCCGTCCTCAATCTATTTCATTTTTCCACCGGTCCAAACGCGTCTCCGGTTAATTTGCCGTCGACGATGTGTTTTGGTAGTGGTGGAGCAGCGCTTGTGGCGCTTTCCGGTGCGTTTGCGGGGGTGTCTACCGCTCCTGCAAGCCTGGTTCCAGCCAACGCCATCCGTGCAGGCGAGCCGCTGGTCGTTCAGGTAGATGCCGCAATAAAGAACCTCAATCCCAACGCGGTTGATCAGTTCGAAGCAACGATAGTCACCGAAAATGGTGATCAAGAGCGGGTAACGCTCACTGAATCGGCGGCGAATAGCGGCAGATTCACCGGGTATATCAATACTGCAGCTATCCCACCGGCGCCCGTCAAGGGCGACTGCATATTGTCGTTCCGTCCGGGCGATACATTAACGGTAGAGCTCGACGACAGCAGTACCGGAATCAGTGTCGGCAATACCGAAATCGAAATCCTGATCGACCCATTTGGACTAGCATTCGATAGCGGTGACGGCACGCCTGTCGACGGGACGCGCATCACTATTGTCGACGCAACTACGGGTAATCCGGCGACTGTTTTCGGCGACGACGGCGTGTCATCATTCCCAAGCACGATTATTACGGGATCAACTGTGACCGACAGTGGGGGTAACATTTATCCTTTTACATCAGGATTTTATCGCTTCCCATTTTTACGACGGGGGTCTTACAGGCTGATTGTTACGCCACCAATTCCCTACAAGCATCCTTCAATCGCCACACCGGCCGAGATCGCGCTTTTAGCCCGGCCCGATGGCGGGCAGTTTATCATTTCCGACGGCTCGTACGGTGGTATCGTAACTTTGTTTGATCCAGCACCTGTTAGGATAGATGTTCCACTTGATCGGCCTGGCGGAGCGTTAACGCTGAGCAAGATAACCTCGACAGCGACCGCTATGCCAGGTGACGCTGTACAGTACCGCATCTCAGTGACAAACGCCGATAGGACGCGAAATTCTGGACTGATTACGGTCACTGATCGTTTACCAACCGCAATGCGTTTGCGTCAAAATAGCGTTAGATATCAGGGCATAAACGTTATTCCTACAGTTGCGCCGGATGGAAGCAGCTTTAGCGTTGCTCTGCCACCGCTAACTGGCGGCGCATCTGGGCTACTCACCTATCTGGCCGAGGTCCGGCAAGATGCACGCCCCGGCGACGCCATTAACCTGGCATCCGCAATCGACAATCGTGGTGCCGCCAGCGAAACGGCTGATGCGGCAATACGCATCATCCGCGACGGCATTAGTGAGCGTTTCACACTGCTGGGCCGCGTAACCGAGGGTGGATGTACTATAGACCCGCGTGAAGCTAACGGCATCCAAGGCGTCCGTGTAATGCTTCAAGGCGGTACATATACTGTCACTGACCGTGACGGTCGTTATCACTTTGAAGGCTTGATTCCGGGTCTGCATGTCGTCCAGATCGATCCAAATAGCCTTCCGCTCGACCAAAAAGCCGTTGATTGCGCCAACAACACGCGAAGCGCAGGCAGCGCCATCTCGCGATTTGTCGAAGGCCGTGGGGGTAGCCTGAAACGCGCAGATTTCCGAGCTATTAAGACCCAAACTCGTAGCGATATTCGCAAACCGGTCGCCGCTTTGGCCCCGGCTCTTTCTGATCCGCAGGCCGCCGGTGCAGACCGCGACTGGTTTGCAGGGCAACAACCCGGCGTCGGATTTATTTTCCCCGAAACTGATCATAACCCGCGAGTCAAATCGATTCGCGTTGCGGTCAAACACGGACCGAACTCCACGGTAAAACTGAGCGTCAACGGCAAACCTGTAGACGCGCTTGCTTTCGACGGCCTGAAGAAAAGTGCTGACGGCCAGGTCTGGGTGTCTGTCTGGCGCGGGGTCGGCATCCATGACGGCGACAACATGCTTCGTGCTGATATTGTCGACCGTCAGGGCAAGTCGCTGGAAAACACGACACGCAATATCTATTTCGCCCGCCCACCGACGCAAGCCCAGTTTATGAAGGATCAGTCCGTTCTGATCGCCGATGGCGTCACACGGCCTCGTATCGCAGTGCGCCTTACCGACCGAACCGGAAAGCCTATCCAACACGGCTCTGTAGGCGATTTCAGTATCACGGCACCTTACGCGCCAGCTGTCGAAGTCGATGCACAACAGGCCAGCCAGCTGTCCGGCCTCGAACGTGCCCGTCCGGTATGGCGGGTCCACGGCGATAATGGCATCGCGTATATCGAACTTGAACCGACCACGGCCTCGGGTACCGTTGCCGTCAGCTTCAATTTTCGGGATGGCGAAGTTGAACGCGCGCAACGTGTTGAAACATGGCTTGATCCAGGCGACCGTCCATGGACAGTAGTCGGCTTTGCTGCTGGTACCGTTGGTTTCAACAAGCTTGAAGAGGGGCTGGAAACCCTGGCCGACGACGATGACCAATTGAATCTCGACGGCCGCATCGCGCTTTATGCCAAAGGCCGCGTCACTGGTAAATGGCTGATGACGATGTCCTATGACAGCGACAAAAAGGAAGACGAGACCCGCTTTGCCGGGGTCATCGACCCGCGCCGTTATTATACGATTTACGCCGATCGCGCCGAGCAGCGTTATGACGCAGCGTCGATACGCCGCTTGTATTTGAAACTCGAACGCCCGCAATTCTATGCGCTGTTCGGTGACTACCAGACGGGTATCGACGAGCCAGTTCTG
>JBKJLZ010000180.1:0-3331 GCA_046596705.1 Sphingorhabdus sp.
GGCGGCAGCCAGACCGTCACTTGTGTTGCCGCGACATAGTCTGATGGTACCATGCCCAGATCAGCGAAACTTCCTTTATCCTGCGCCCATGCCGTTCGGGGCAGCAGGCTAAGCGCGCCTACCGTGGCTATCAGCGAGCGGCGGTCGATCACTTTGCCTTGGCTTCGACAAAGCGTATCGCCTGACCTCCACCGGGTGCCATTTTCAGCTGCATCGTGTCGTTTGCCTTTACGCTGCGTTTTTCGATAATCATCGAATGGCGTTTTTCGGTTCGATAATCGGCATCGTCGCCGTCGCGGTAAATCTGCGCGGTGTAGCTTTTGCCAGGGTTTAGAAAGTCGAGTTTAACCGATACATTACGAGCCTCTTCGTCGCCCATCGCGCCTAGGAACCATTCGCCGGTACCCTTTGCCTTGCGCGCAATCGCAACATAATCGCCGATTTCGGCGGCGAGCACTCTGGTATCATCCCAGTCGACCGCGACGTCCTTTATGAACTGGAAGCTGTCCATATGCTTCTCGTAATTTTCAGGCAGGTCGGCTGCCATCTGGATCGGAGAATAGATAACGACATAATAAGCGAGTTGCTTTGCTTCAGTCGACAAAATGTCGCTGTTGCCGCGACCTTTCAGGCTAAGCACGCCGGGGGTGAAATCCATCGGCCCGGCGAGCATCCGCGTAAAAGCAAGAATTGCTTCATGCTCAGGCGGGTTTTTGGGTTCGGCCCATGCGTTATACTCCATACCGCGCGCCCCTTCGCGGCTGATCCAGTTGGGATAAGTGCGACGCAGGCCAGTGTCCTTAATCGGCTCATGCGGATTGACCGCGATTTTGTATTTCGCAGCCGTTTCGACGACTTTGAGGTGGTGGACAGCCGACGCCTGGCCTTCGTGCCAGTCGAATGCAATCGAGCCATCGGGTTTTTTTACGCGGAAACCGCCAGCGTCCGAGACATAGCCGGTTTTAACGCTGTCGATGCCAAGGCTCTGATACAGCGCAAATCCATCCGCCATCTGGCTTTCATAATGCGCGGCATTGGCCGAAGTTTCATGGTGGCCGATCAGGACGACTCCCTTTTTGCGACCGTAATCGGAGATCGCTTTAATGTCGAAGTCGGGATATGCTTTGGTAAAGCTGAACTCGTCGCCATTGGCGAACCAGTCACCGTCCCAGCCCAAGTTCCAGCCTTCGACAAGCAGGCCGGTGAAGCCATGTTTCGATGCGAAATCGATCATCTGTTTGGCATAAGGCGTGGTCGCGCCGTGCTTCGGCCCCGACGCCCAGCTTTGCGTGTCAAGATGCATGCCCCACCAGATACCCATATATTTGCGCGGCTTCACCCACGATACATCGCCAAGCTTGTTCGGTTCGTTGAGGTTGAGGATCAGTTGCGAATGATAAAGCCCGGCGGCGTTATCAGCGATCTGTAATGTCCGCCAAGGCGAGGCGAAAGGAAGCGCGCGAGTGACCTTGGGGCCGGACCCGGATGGGGTCAGCACTGCCTTCAGCAAGCCGCGCTCGACCTTTTGAATGTTCATTGCCGAATAATCGACCAGTGCCGCTTCGTGAAAGGCGATGTGCGTGCCATCGGCGGTCTTTATCGTGATCGGGGTTTGCGCAAGCCCGACTTCTTTTACCGGCGTCGTGTTGTAGATATATTCTTCGCGATTATGTTCCATCGCCGGAACCCACCACGCGGTTGCGTCGCCGATCACATTGAACTGGGTCAGCTCTTCCTGAATGTTAGCGGTTTTTAGATTTGGCTGTGCTGGAACCTCAAGGCGAAAGCCTACGCCGTCGTCATAAATACGAAAGCGCGCATTCAATATCCGTTTGGATGCAGACTTTTCCTGGAACGACACCACCAGCTCGTTGTAATGATTGCGAATGGATTTCCACTCGCCCCATGGCTGTTGCCATGTGTCGTCGAATGTGGCTGTTTCCTTCGCAACGAACGCCATGTTGCGGTCGAGTTTTGGCACATCAGTGAAAATGAACCCGATGCGTGATTCGCCGATCAGTTCCTTGCCATTACGCAAAATTTTGTAGCCTGGCCGACCTTCGCCGGTAAGCTCAATCGAGACCAAGATGCTGTTGTTCGGCGAGGAAGCTTGGGCCACCGTTTCGGCATGCAATGGGGTGACCGCGGTAACCAGCAACCATCCGACAATCGCCCAGACAAAACGTGACATCATCTATCTCCTCAAGCAATCCGTTCGGCAATCCACGCGCCATAGCGGCCGAGGTTCCAGCCGCTGGCGTCGTTGACATATTTGACGATCCGCCAGCGATCGGGTTGCGACGGTTGCCATTCCAGCGGCGTCGCGCCCATGTTGAACGCGCAAATCAGATGCTCTGTGGGGCTTCGTCGTTCGAAAACAAGCAGATCGCCCCTGGCTTCGATGATATTCAGATCGCCGACCAGCATAGACTCATGCGCGTTCCGCAAAGCAAGAAGATCGCGGGTCAATGATAGCAGCGATGTCGCGTCAGTTTGTTGCTGGTCGACAGCCATTGCAGGATGATCATCACCCAAAGGCAACCAAGGCTCGGCATTGCTGAAACCGCAATGTTGTTCGGATGCCACCCACGGCATCGGGGTACGCGTGCCGTCGCGACTGAGCGTCAAAGGCCAGTTGGCAATCGCTTCGGGGTCTTGCAGCTTCTCGAACGGTATATCGACCTGTGTTAGCCCGAGCTCCTCGCCCTGCCACAAGATCACATTTCCGCGTAAGGCAGCAAACAGCATCATCGCCATGCGCGCGTAGGCATCACGCGCGTCGGCTGGTGCCCAGCGGCTAATCCAGCGCGGTGCGTCGTGATTGGAGAATGCCCAGGTCGGCCAGCCGATACCGGGTTCATCGGGCCATGCTTCCAGCGCTTCGCGGACCAAAGCTGGCGTCAGTCGCTCGGCATAGAGGAAATTGAAACCGTAAGCACTGTTGAAGCGAGTTTCGTCGGCGGTGAAGGCCTTCATCTCGCGGTCGGGTTCGTTGCCCCCGACTTCGGCCACCGTAAACCGGTCCGGATAGCAGTCGGTCAAAGCCCTGATCCGCTCAATAAAGCCCGGGATATCAGGATGCGACTGGTTATGGACCTTTAACTGGAAATCGAACGGGCGTGTTCGGACACCGTTTCCAGCAGGCGCAGGCGGATTGTCGCGGAATTCGGGATCGTGCATCGCAAAATTGATTGCATCGACCCGAAAGCCATCGACTCCGCGGTCCAGCCAGAACTTTGCTACGCCAAGCAACGCGTCTTGTACTTCGACATTGTGCACGTTCAATTGCGGCTGGCTGCTCAGGAAATTGTGCATATGATACTGGCCGCGC
>JBKJLZ010000198.1:0-3019 GCA_046596705.1 Sphingorhabdus sp.
GACGAACTTCGAACTCTTCGCGCTCGAAGTGCCAGCGAACAAGCTCGGCAAGCGCGCTATCATCTTCAACAAGCAGCAATTGGGCCTTGGGCATGTTATGTCTCTCTGTCAGGCATCCGGCAGATTTTCGCCGGTTTCGGTAAAGTAAATCATCTGAGCGACATTGGTGCTGTGGTCGCCAATCCGTTCCAGATTTTTGGAAATGAACAGCAGATGGGCAATCTCGGTTGCCGATGCCGGATTTTTGGCGATGAAAGCGACAAAATCAACGAACAGATCCTTGTAAATCTGGTCGACATCCTGATCGCGAATAGTGACCGTCTGGGCAAGATCAACGTCCCGCTTGGCATAGGCGTCTAGCGAAGTACGGATCATCTCGATCACGATATCGCCCATCCGCCGCAGTTGATCGTTGGTGGCTAAAAACGCCTTACTGTCTAAGTTGCCGACACGCTTCGCAATATTCTTCGCGTAATCGCCGATGCGTTCGATGACGGCAGATATCTTCAACGCCGCTACCAACTCGCGCAAATCGTCAGCCATAGGCGCGCGCAGGGCTATGGTTCGGACTACCAGCTTTTCGACTTCGGTCTCAAGCTGGTCGATCAACTTGTCTTCGGCGCGCGTTGTCGCCGCCAGTTCCTTGTCGTTGCGTATCAACGCGTTCATCGCGTTTACGACAGCGGTTTCGGCGCGCGCCCCCATTTCTGCGATCATGCCGCGGATTTCATCCATATCGTCGTCGAAAGCAGTGACGGTGTGTTTTGTGCCGGTGCTCATATTGTCGTCCTTTAACCGTAGCGGCCGGTGATATAGTCTTTTGTCCGGTCTTCACGCGGGTTGGTGAAGATGTCCGAGGTTTCGCCAAACTCTATAAGTTGACCAAGATGGAAAAAAGCGGTTCGTTGCGACACGCGCGCCGCTTGCTGCATATTATGCGTTACGATTATGATAGCATATTTGCCGCGCAAATCGTGAATTAATTCCTCGATTCTCGCAGTTGCAATCGGGTCGAGCGCCGAGCAGGGTTCGTCCATCAGGATGACCTCGGGGTCAACGGCTATTGCGCGCGCAATGCACAATCGCTGTTGCTGACCGCCCGATAACGCAGTGCCGCTATCGCTAAGCCGGTCCTTAACCTCACCCCAGAGCCCGGCGCGTGTGAGCGAGCTTTCGACAATTTGATCGAGTTCGGTCTTGCCCGATGCAAGGCCGTGGATGCGCGGACCGTAAGCGACGTTGTCATATATCGATTTTGGAAAAGGGTTGGGCTTTTGGAACACCATGCCAACCCGCGCACGGAGTTGCACAACGTCCATCGCGGACGAATAGATATCCTGACCGTCCAGAAAAATCTCACCTTCGACCCTTGCGCCGACGATCGTATCATTCATGCGATTGAGCGAGCGCAAAAACGTCGATTTGCCGCACCCCGAAGGACCAATAAATGCGGTCACATTGTCCATCTGGACGTCGATTGAGACATCGTTGATGGCCTGTTTATCGCCATAATATACATTGACGTTACGAGTCGATATTTTGGGATTTTCTGTGGTTTGAACCACGTGTGTGTCCTTTTCAGTCATATGTCACCAGCGCGTTTCAAAACGATTGCGAAGGTAAATGGCTAGTGCATTCATTCCGAGCAGGAATATCAGCAGCACAATGATGGCGGCACTGGTTTTTTCAACAAAGCCCTGATTAACCTCATCCGACCACAGATAGATTTGCACAGGTAATGCGGTTGCCGCATCGGTAAAACCTGCCGGAGCGGATGGAATGAAAGCGCGCATACCGATCATTAGCAGCGGTGCCGTTTCTCCAAGTGCCCGCGCCATGCCAATGATGGTGCCGGTTAATATGCCGGGCAGCGCCAGCGGTAATACGTGGTGGAATACCACCTGTACCGGAGATGCGCCTATTCCCAATGCTGCCTCGCGGATCGAAGGCGGAACCGATTTCACCGCGTTGCGACCCGCTATCACGATGACCGGCATGGTCATCAATGCAAGCGTAAGGCCGCCAACCAATGCCGAAGAACGCGGCATCCCAAACAGGCTTAGGAATACAGCCAGTCCCAAAAGCCCGAAGATAATCGATGGTACCGCGGCTAGATTGTTGATCGACACCTCGATCATGTCGGTCAGCCGGTTCTTGGCTGCATATTCTTCGAGATAGAGTGCGGCAAAAACGCCAATTGGAAAGGCCAGCAGCAGCGTGATCGCCATCGTCATCAACGACCCCTTGAACGCTGCCCAGATTCCGACGGTTGCAGGATCGGTTGCATCGGCTCCAGTTAGAAACGTCCAGTTGAAACCAGATTGTAACAAGCCTTTGTCGTCCAGCGTCGCAACCATTTTCTCGGTTGCGGTATCGCCTGTGCCCTTGTAGGCGACGTCGATATCGGACGCAGCGGGCAGCCACAGGCGCTGCTTACCGCCGATCAGCTCGGGGTTGGCCAGTAGTTTTGCCCGCACATTTGCGGCTGCCGCTGAAGTAAATAGCGCCGCGCCCTCGGCACCATGTTGTTGCGTTGCGGCGAGATCGACCAGACCGGGCAAATCCATTGAGTTGAGCGCCGCGTCGGCGTTGGCGCCACTGATCGAGGCGGCATCAACCCCCGAGGTTAAAACCGGAAAATCGAGATCGAGCGCAATCTCGGTGCGTTGAAAGCCTCGAAAACCCTGTCCAAGCATTGTGAATAACAAAAATGCGAGAAACACCGTAGACAGTGCAACGGCGAGAAATCCCATCGCCTTGAAACGGCGCTCGGCAGCATAACGGCGGGCAATGCGTTTCTGCATGACGTTGCCGTTCCAGTCGGTCGTAATCCGGTTGTCAGGCGCGCTACTCATAAGCTTCCCGATATTTTTTGACGAAGCGCAAAGCGACGAAATTCAGGAAAAATGTCGTAACAAACAGAACCAGGCCGAGCGCAAACGCGGCCAGCGTGTGAGGACTGCCGAAGTCCTGATCGCCGGTCAAAAGTGCAACAATCTGAACCGTCACAGTGGTAATC
>JBKJLZ010000273.1:0-3884 GCA_046596705.1 Sphingorhabdus sp.
GATATATGCCTAAAGTAATATTATTGTATTATATTGGTAAATTTTTGTTAAGAAGCTTGCGAATCGATTGCCGATAGTGGTTACTGAGTTGGTAACGAATCGGTTAATACCATTCTAGGGTCGCCCGCTGGAATGGCAAACCTGACCACCTGAAATCTCAGGGGCAGTTTTGCGCACGAAAGATTAGGGGCAACATGTTTACTTATATTGGTTTGAACACCAGCCATTGCTTTGGCGTTGAAGCGTTTGCCTTCGCCTTGCACCCGTGCGCCATTCAATCAGTCAGCCAGTCATTTTTCGATCGGACCGTTTCGGCTCCGGTACGTCGTTTTGCATAGGAACGCACCATGGACTTCAAGAACAGCGACATCACTTCTAACCTTGCCAACATCGATTTGAGCGGCGCAGATGCAGCAGCAGCTTTGGAAGCTACTGCAACGCTCGCTATGGCCTTGCAGGCTGCCAACATCCTGCCGCTATCAGCGGACGGCCAATTGGTTCTTCCTGCGGGTGTGGGGCTTGATGATATCAAAGTCGTCGGACGCGATCTGGTTATTCAGATGCCCGACGGAAGCCAGATGATTGTTCCTGATGGCGCAATCTTTGTACCAGAAATTGTTGTCGATGGCGTGGCGGTTCCTCCACTCAACATCGCGGCGCTGCTGATCGGCCTGGAACCACAGCCGGCCGCTGGCAATCCGCGCAGCTCGGGGGGAAATTTTGCCGATCCTGTTGGCGATATCGGCGACCCGTTTGCTTTGGGCGACTTATTGCCGCCAACTCAGTTGGCCTTTCCGCAACCTGAAGAGCGTGAGATCGTACCCGGTCTGATTGACCGCGACCCCGACGTACTTATTCAAGACGGCGGCCCAGCAGGTCGTGATGTTACAGATAATGTTAGCGAGACCGGGCTTCCTGGAACGCGTACAAACGGCAATATCGAATCTCCCGGATCATCTGCCGGTAATGGTTCAGATACTACGACAGGCACCATATTTCTGACGTCACCTGACGGGATTGCTTTGATCACGATCAATGGCACAACCGTCACCGGTGTTGCTGGACAGCAGATAACAACTCCGCTGGGCGCCTTGACGCTGGGTGCGCTCAACGGCGACCAGATTTCCTACACCTATCGCCTTACAGACAACACGTCGGGCGATACAACGACAGATGTCTTTACCGTTACACTCACTGATCCAGATGGCGATGTGGCTAGTGCGCGTTTGACCATCAATATCGCTGACGATGTTCCGATCGCGCGCAATGACACGGACGCAGTCGCAGCCGGATCTTACTCCGCGCAAACGGGGAACGTTTTGACCGGCATCGGGACAACCAGTGGTAATGCGGGAGCCGATACGCGAGGTGCCGATGGTGCCGTTGTTGCTGGCGCGCGCGCTGGCACCGGGACAGGATCAATTTCTTCGATTGGAGCGCCGATTGTTGGTCAATATGGTACGCTCGTCATCAATGACGCGACTGGTAATTACACATATGTGCGCAACGTAGGGACCCCGGGTGGGGTTAATGACGTGTTTACCTATCAACTGACTGATGGTGACGGCGATAACGCGACTGCCACGCTGACGATTTCCATCGGCGATAGTCCTGCCGCGATTACGTTTATCCCATCTGTAGGTGAAGGTACTGTCGTTTCCGAAGTTGGCCTACCGCCGCGGAACAACGAGACTCCAGGATCGAATCCCGAATTACCGGTTGAAACGACAACAGGAACCATCACTTTCCTCTCGCCCGATGGCGTTGCCAGCGTTTCGCTCGGCGGGACCGTGATTACGCCCGGCGCGCTTCCGCAGCAGGTTTTCTCAGATGCTACAGGTACGCTTGTTGTTACAGCTTACAGCTACAATCCTACAACCGGTGTCGGAAGTATTACCTATAGCTACACGCTGACCGACAATACCGTAAACACAAACGGGACTATTGTCAGTTTCCCTATCGTTGTGACGGACCTTGATGGCGACGCGTCGCCACCCGACACGCTTGATATCACGATTCAGGACGACACACCGAGAGCGGAGAATGATTCCGCTGGTCTGAGCGAAGGCGGACCTTCGTCGATAACGATCGACGTTGATACCAATGATGTTCCCGGCGCTGATGGAACAGGCAGTCGAGCATTTACGTCGTTGACCGGTACTTATGGTACAATCACGCTCAATGCAGATGGGACTCAAACCTATACGCTGAGTGCTGCGGGCCAACTGGCAATCGACGCGCTTGCGCCAGGGGCAACGCTTACCGATACTTTCAACTATACATTGACCGATGGCGACGGCGATTCTGACCCCGCAACGTTGCTGGTAACGCTTACCGGAACAGACGATACTGTAGTTATAACCAATCTGACGCCTGCTGCCGATGGCGGTGATGTTTCGGTCGATGAAGATGACTTGGCTGCCGGATCGGATGCGACACCTGAATCGCTGATGCAGCCAGGCGATTTTACTATTTCTGCGCCTGATGGTCTGGACGACCTTATCGTTGGCAACGTAAATGTGATTGTGAATGGCGTGTATGTTGGCGGCAGCGCCACAACTCCATTAGGCAACACTCTAACCTTTACCGGCTTTAACCCCGCAACAGGTGTTGTAAGCTATACTTACACGCTGAACGCGGCCGAGACGCATGCCGATGGGGCTGATCAAAACAGCCTGTTTGAAAACTTTGTGGTAACGCTGACTGATCTCGATGGATCAACCACTGAAGGAACTCTCTCGGTTAATATCATTGATGATATACCCGAAGCAAAGGCCGATGTGGATAGTGTGACCGAGGATGATTTCTCTGGTCAAAGCGAGTCGGTTTCTGCCGATGGTAATGTTATCACCGGCGTAGGTGGCAGCGATGCCAATTCAACTGACGGGGTGACCGATACCGAAGGTGCCGATGGCTCCACGGTCACGGCAGTGGCATTTGGCAACACTGTTGGCGCTGTCGGCAGCAGCACGGATGGTGTTTATGGTACTTTGACCCTTAACGCCAATGGTAGCTACAGCTATGCTCTTAATAACCTCGACCCGCGGGTCCAAGGGCTGGACGGCAATGACACGCTGACTGAAGTCTTTGTCTACACCATTACCGACAGCGATGGCGACCCGAGCGAGACCACGCTGACCATCACGATCAATGGCTCTGATGACCCTATCACGATCAACGGCCTCAATGTAGGCGCTCCAGAACTTATCGTCGATGAAGACGATCTAAGCGATGGTTCATCACCTAATGCGCCTGCTCTTACCCAGCCAGGTAGCTTTACTGTGAACGGCACTGACGGCATTGCGTCGATCAAGATCGAAGGCGGCAATGTGGTAGTTGGGCAGACGTTTACGACTGCCTATGGTACATTCACTATCACTTCTGTCTCGGCGCCGGTCGATGGCAATGCGACCAGCATCACCATCGGTTACAGCTATACGCTGACCGATAACACTGCCCATGCCAATGCAGATGGCGAGAACTTCTTTACTGAAGTCTTCGACATCGAGGTAACCGATACCGACGGTTCCACTGACACCGATACCATCGAGGTGCGGATCATCGACGATGTACCGACAGCGCGTGCTGACGTTGACTCGGTAACCGAAGACAGCTCTGTTGTGGCCAACGGCAACGTATTGACCGCAGCTGCAGTTGCAATGCCCGATACCAACTTGACCGATGGCGTTGCTGATATTCAGGGTGCTGACGGGGCCAGTGTGACCGCGGTTGCATATGATGCTACCCCAGGCGTAGCCGGTGGGCTTACCGCAGGCACGATTGGCGGTTCAACTCCTGGTGTTTATGGTACTTTGACCCTTAACGCCAATGGTAGCTACAGCTATGCTCTTAATAACCTCGACCCGCGGGTCCAAGGGCTGGAC
>JBKJLZ010000003.1:0-4723 GCA_046596705.1 Sphingorhabdus sp.
CGCCGCTGACGATGCACACCGCGCCGAACTCGAAGCAACGGTGTTCAAGGGCAAGAAGATCGACGTGGGCCGCTTCAAAGGCCTTGGAGAAATGAACCCGAACCAGTTGCGCGAAACAACGATGGACCCGGCCACGCGTTCGCTGATCCGAATCACTTTGCCGCATGAGTATGAACGCCGCGCAGTGGTGAGCGATCTGGTCGAACGGCTGATGGGCAAAAACCCGGAACACCGGTTTAACTTCATTCAGGAGAACGCAGCGCAACTGGACGAGGAGGCGATCGACGCCTGACCTGATAGGAACGTGCAACGGAAAACATTCGCTCTTTCGCAAAAGCGGTTAGCCTAAACCGCTTGAAGTTCCCACTCGTCGCGAAGCAGGCCAAAAATCAAACTGTCTCGTACACCGATATGGGTTTCCCATTCAGCGCGTAAATATCCTTCCTGCAGAAATCCCAATTTGCTCAGCAGCCCTGCGGAACCATGATTTTCAGGATCCGTGTCGGCCATGATGCGTCGTGCCAGCAGCTTTGAAAAGGCATAGTCAATGACAGCGGCTGCAGCTTCGTACAGATAGCCCTGCCGCCAATGATCGCGACCCAGAATATAACCTAGTTCGAAAACATCTTCTCGGCGGAGTATCAATACTACCCAGCCGATAGCCGATGCACCGTCCATCGTTATCGCCCAGGTTTTGTAAGGGCCCTCTGGATCGGCATTCGCCGCGATATATGTTTGTGTTTCTGCCAAATCGCGATGAGGTGCGCTTGACCAGTATTTCATAACGAGATCGTCTGACAGCACATTGAACAGGGTTTGCGCATCGTCCAACACTAACTGACGCAAAACCAATCGCTTGGTTGTAAGGGTCGGCAGCGTCACGCCGTCAAAGCCTCGACCAACGCTTTTACCTTTTTTTGCCGCCACTGCGGCAGTGGCGCGACGAGCCAGTAGGCCAGACTGCTTTCTTTCGCATTATCAAGCGCCCTTACACGACCTGCGGCTAGGTCGGCTTCGGCCAGCAATAGCGGGACATTTGCACGGCCCAAGCCGATAGCGGCGGCGTCAATAGCGAGTCCGGCATCGCCCAGGCGCAACGCGGGTAGCCCATCGGCAACCGGGCAGCGTGGCCATGAGATTGGCGTATCCGCCCCGCCTTCGGGTGCGGCGACGGTGACGAATGCCCCTTCGGCAAGCTTCACCCCCTCGCAATCTCCGGGGCCATCGGTCAGGCGGATGGCGAGGTCGAGATTGGCCTCAGTAAAGTCGATTTCGTCGTCAGCGGAAACCAGAGTGAAGCGCGTTTCGGGATTGGTCTTACCAAAAATCGCCAACCGCGCCGCCAGCCATTTAGCAGTAAAATCACGCGGCGCAGCGATAGTGAGCGAGTTGGACGACTGCCCTGCCTGCATCGCGCGCACCGCGTCTTCGAACATCAGAAAGCCCTGCCGCAGCGCATCAAGGCCAGCCGATCCTTCGCCGGTCAATTCCAGACCTTTGGGAGTTCGCCTGAACAAAACGACGCCTAACATATCTTCGAGCGCGCGAATTTGCTGTCCGACAGCCGCAGGCGTAACCGCAAGTTCGTCGGCGGCCTTTGTAAAACTCAAATGCCGCGCCGCCGCGTCGAGCACACGCAAGCCGTTGAGAGGCAGATGGGTACGTTTCATCGTGCGGTCGCAGGCGCAACCAGCTTAAAGCGCGGGATATCAGCCAGGAACGTGCTGCCGTCTTCGCGCAGAAAACGGTAATGGCCTTCCATCATGCCACTTGGCGTAGTTAGCGGGCAGCCCGAGACATAATCATGGCTTCCTCCGCGATATAATAGGGGTTGCTCACCCACGACGCCGTCGCCATCGACATGATTGACCATTCCACGTCCGTCGGTAATCCGCCAATGCCTAGTCAGCAACTGCACCGGATCGTCGCCATGGTTTTCGATGCGGATATGATAGGACCAGAACCAGCGATCCTGATCCGCCGACGATTGTTCGGGCAGGAAATTGGGCGCCACGCGCACGACGACACCGTGGCTGGTGGCGCTGGCGGTAAAAAAGGAATCGAGGATGTTCATAATCCCACCACCTTAAGCGCTTGGTCCAGATCTTCCATCAAATCCGCCGGATCTTCGAGCCCGACATTGATCCGGATCATGCCTTCGCCGACGCCCATTGCCTCGCGACCCTCAGGCCCCATACCGTGATGCGTCGACGAGGCGGGGTGGCACATCAAGCTGCGGGCGTCACCGATGTTGTTCGAGATGTCGATGAGTTTGAGCGCGTTGAGAAGCCCGTGCGCCTGTTTGCGTCCACCATCAAGCTCGAAAGAAAAGATCGGACCACATGCCTTCATTTGCGCCATCGCAAGATTGTGTTGCGGGTGGCTCGGCAACCCTGGATGCAGCATTACAGCTACGCGCTTTTCCAGAAATTGGCCAACAGCCACTGCGTTCTCCGATTGCTTCATCGCGCGCAACTCGAGAGTTTCCAGTCCCTTATGCACCACCCAAGCGTTGAACGGCGAAAGGTTTGGGCCGGTATTCCGCTGAAAAGGTAACAGCACTTCGTCGATCCACTGCTGCGACCCGCAGACCGCACCAGCCAGCACCCTTCCCTGCCCATCCATCAGCTTGGTCGCACTATAGGCGACAACATCCGCGCCGAAATCCATGGGCCGTTGGAGCACCGACGTCGCAAATGCGTTATCGACAACGGTGGTAATACCATGCTGTTTCGCCAAACCGCAAACATAAGCCATATCGACAATGTCCATCGTCGGATTGGCCGGAGTTTCAAAAAAGAAGACCTTGGTGTTGGGCTGGATCGCGGCCAGCCATTCGTCATTGTTGCGACTGTCGATGGTCGTAGTGCTGATACCCCATTTCGGAAGCAAGTTATCAGTCAGCCAGCGGCACGAGCCGAACGCCGCGCGTGCCGCAACGACATGATCGCCTTGCGAAAGCTGGCAGAGTAACGCCGTTGTCATCGCCGCCATACCGGTGGCCTGAGCGCGGCAGGCCTCAGCGCCTTCCATCAGCGCAATCCGTTCTTCGAGCATTTGCACGGTCGGGTTTTGCAACCGTGAATAGGTCATGCCGTCTTCTTCACCCGCAAAGCGCGCAGCTACCGTCTCGGCATCATCATAGGTAAACCCAGACGAAAGGAACAACGCCTCGGACGTTTCACCATGCTCGCTACGCCAGGTGCCGCCACGAACCGCTTGCGTGGCGGGCCGCCATTTACTGGTCACAGCGCGATTCTGGCCGGTGGTCTTTTTCATGTTCGGCGCTTTGCCGCGATTTGGGGGGGCAGGTCAATGGTGATTGCAGGCAAAACGTATTTCTGCTATGTACGGGCAGAATTAGATAGCAGAACGGGTTAGACGATGAAAAATCTGAATATCAAAAGCGATGAGGCGTATGAGCTGGCCCATTTCATCGCCAAGCGCAAAGGCCAGAATCTAACTGCGGTTGTGACCGAACTTTTGCGTAAGGAAAAGCTTGAGTTGACGCGCGATGAGCGGCTTGCGCGGCTTCGTACATTTTCCGAAGAAAGCGGTAAATTGTGGGAGCCGCTGCCGGAAGGTGTCAAATATGACGATTTTCTCTACGACGAAATGGGACTTCCCAAATGATCGTCGATACTTCGGCAATCATGTCGATTTTGAAGCACGAAAGCGATGCGTTCGACATCAGCCACGCTCTTATTCATTCGGACTCGCCTTGCCAGATTTCTGCTGCGTCATATCTGGAAGCTGGGATTGTCGCCGATAGCGCGCGCAATCCAAGCATTGGTCCAAGGCTTGATAGCCTAATTGAACAGGAAAACATAGTCATTGCGCCTGTTACCGAAGCGCAAGCCCGCATCGCCCGCCAAGCCTATCAGACATATGGCAAAGGTTCAGGCCATAAAGCGCAACTCAACTTCGGCGACTGCTTCGCTTATGCGCTGGCAAAAGACACCGGCAACGCTTTGCTATTCAAAGGCAATGATTTTGCCCATACTGACGTTGAGGCCGCATTACCTTAAAGCCGCAAGAACCGCATAACCCATTTCTGTGGTGGACATATTGCCCCCCAGATCTGGTGACCGCGCGCCGCCTGCCAGTGCCGTGGCAACGGCTGCTTCTATGCGGTCAGCGGCATCCGCGTGATCCAGCGAATAACGTAACATCATGGCAGCAGAGAGGATTGTCGCCAACGGGTTGGCTTTGCCCTGTCCGGCGATGTCGGGAGCGCTGCCATGAATGGGTTCGTAAAGGCCTTTGCCAGCACTATCGAGCGACGCGCTGGGTAGCATTCCGATCGACCCGGCGCACATGCTCGCCTGATCGGACAGTATGTCGCCGAACAAATTGCCGGTAACGATTACGTCGAATTGCCCTGGATTGCGAACCAGCTGCATCGCGCAGTTGTCGACATACATATGGCTCAACTGGACTTCAGGATATTCAGCATGGGTTTCGACGACGACGTCGCGCCATAATTGGGAGGTTTCGAGCACATTGGCTTTGTCCACGGAACAGAGCTTTTTGCTGCGCGCCATCGCGGTTTCAAAGCCGACGCGAGCAATGCGACGCACTTCGTCCTCATTATAGGACATGATGTCATAGCCTTCGCGCTTGCCATCAGCGGTTTTGCGCATACCCTTCTCGCCAAAATAGACGTCGCCATTCAGTTCGCGCACAATGACCAAATCGATCTGCGAAGCGACTTCGGGGCGTA
>JBKJLZ010000099.1:0-3389 GCA_046596705.1 Sphingorhabdus sp.
CGTTGCCGACATCGCGAGCAAACGTAGATCTGGCCGAAACGCCGACTGCGCTTCCAAGGCCAACGCCAGCCCAAAATCGCTGTCCAAACTTCTCTCGTGTACTTCGTCGAACAGCACAGCTGACACGCCAGCCAATTCTGGATCGGCGATGATCCGGTTGCGGAATATACCTTCGGTCAGCACCAGTATCCGCGTTTTCGCGGATTGCTTGCTGTCCATACGCGTCGCATAACCAACCAACTCGCCAACAGCATCCCCCATCAACTCAGCGATGCGCTCTGCCGCCATTCGGGCCGCCAAACGGCGCGGGGACAGCAACAATATCTGACCGCCGCACCACGGCTCGCTGAGCAGAGCTGGCGCAACCATCGTCGTTTTGCCCGCCCCCGGGGGTGCAATCAGGACGATATTGAAAGTCTGACGCAAAGCCGACAGCAAATTTGGCAAAACTGTTTCGATAGTCAACGCACCAACAGCGCCGCGAGCAGTCAAAGGTCGACCCATTCCCGACCGCCTGGCCAGATCACATCTTCGATCTTGTCGCCAACAAACGTAAACGCGGCGAGAACAAGCAGAATCGCAAGGATATCGAGCAGCAGCACCGCTCCGGCCACAACATAAGGATGGAAGGGGCCAACGGGGTCATATCCATCTGACAATGGCGGGCGATCATCCATCCTCAATAGGCGCGGGCGATTGCGAATTCCACGGCTTCGGTCAGCGCGGCCTTGGCTTCTCCAGCAGGAAAATGGGCAATGGCGTCGATGGCACGCTGGCCATAATGCCGGGCACGATCAATAGTGTCGTCAATCGCACCATGTTTGCGGAGCAACGTGGTTGCATGGGCTAGATCGTCGTTCGACACGCGGTTGCCAAGCATCGCTTCGTACCAGAATTTCTGCTCTTCAGCGGCACCCCGGCTATAGGCCAATATGACAGGCAGAGTGACCTTACCGTCACGGAAGTCGTCGCCGCTGTCCTTGCCCATTGTTAAGCCATCAGAAACATAGTCTATCGCGTCGTCAACAAGCTGAAACGCGATCCCGAGATTGCGACCATAAGCATCCAGTGCCATTTCCTGGGCTTCGCCACTTTCCGCAACCACCGCGGCAATGCGGCAGGCAGCGGCGAACAAAGCTGCCGTTTTGGAACCGATAATATCGAGATATTTTTCTTCGCTCGTCGAAATTTGCCGTTGTGCGGTCAACTGGTTGACCTCACCCTCGGCAATCACCGCTGATGCATGCGACAATATTTTCAGCACTTTCAGCGAGCCGTCTTCAACCATCAGCTCGAATGACCGGCTGAACAAAAAGTCGCCAACCAAAACCGCCGCAGGGTTTCCGAAGATCAGGTTGGCCGCCGTCTTGCCGCGTCTCATATCGCTGCCGTCGACAACATCGTCATGAAGCAATGTCGCGGTGTGAATGAACTCAACAGCGGCCGCCAGTTTATGGTGCCGAGTGCCTGGATAATCGAGCAAACGCGCGCAGGCCAGTGTTAGCATCGGCCGCATCCGTTTGCCGCCACCCGCAATCAGATGACCAGCCAATTCGGGTATTAAAGGAATTTGCGACTGCATCCGGTCCAGAATGACCGCATTAACGCGGTTCATCTCTGGCGCCACGAGTTTGAGCATCGGCTCGAGCGATGGGACGCGGTTTCCGCCGATTTGATGAAGTGTTGCAGTCATTTCCCAACCGTCCTGCCAAGCGTGCAACCACATGGCAAGTGCAAATGCCGGATTTTCCCTTGTCCAAAATGGCTTCACGCGGCAGAGCGGAGACATGAGCGAAGACAATATCCTGGCCAGTTACCGCGACAGCATCGACAATATCGACGCTGCATTGGTGTTCATGCTCGCCGAGCGCTTCAAAATCACGCAAGCGGTTGGTGAACATAAGGCCAGATCGAGCCTGCCGCCCGCTGATCCGGCGCGCGAATACCGTCAGATCGAGCGTCTGCGGCAACTTGCTCGCGATGCCAAGCTCGACCCCGATTTTACCGAAAAATTCCTGCGCTTCATCATTGACGAAGTCATCCGGCACCATCAACAGATCAGGGACGGCGATAAAGGCTAATTGGAGGCTTTCGGCAACTGCAAACGCGCGAGCAACCCACCCAAATCCTCGCTTTCTTCGAGCGAGACCGATCCGTCATATATTTCTGCAACGTCGCGGACTATGGCCAAGCCCAGGCCTGTTCCGGGCTTGCCGGTATCAAGCCGCGCTCCGCGGTCGAATATGCGTTCGCGCTCAGGTTCGGGGATACCCTTGCCATCATCTTCGACCAGCATTTCAACGAAGCCATCCGTTTCTTCAACAGTTACGAACACACTACCGCCGCCGTATTTCGCGGCATTTTCTATGAGGTTACCGAGCATCTCATCCAGATCCTGCCGCTCGACCCTGGCAGCCAGTGTCTTGTCTCCAGCCATATCCAGGCGGACGTGCGAATACAAACGGCTAACCGCACGTTCCACCGATTCCAGGCTATCCCATACGTCGGCACGGCTGTGCGAATGGCCCCGTCTCCCTACCGCGCGAGCACGTGCGAGATGGTGATCGACCTGCCGCCGCATTGTCGTGGCTTCGCGGATCACGGCTTCGGCAAGGTCCGGCGCTTTGGCGGTGGCGCTGTTCATGATGACGGTTAAGGGCGTTTTCAAAGCATGGGCTAGATTGCCAGCATGGCGTCGCGATTCCTCAGCCTGTTTCTCATTATGGTCAAGCAAGGCATTCAACTCGTTGACCATCGGCATTACTTCGTCGGGCAAAGCTTCGGTAACTCGACTTTCACGACCACTCCGCATATGAGCGATGGACTGTCTGACCGCTCGCAGCGGCCATAATCCGTAAAAAGTCTGAAGTGCCACCAGAATGATCAGCCCGAGCGCCAACAGCAAAAAGCTGGTAACCAGAACCGACCTTAGTTCGACAATTTGCGCGTCAAGACTATCGCGATTCTGAGCAACCATAAAGGTCCACTGAATATCCGAATCGGGAAGCATGATCGAGCGTTCAGCGATCCGGAGGGGCTCGTCAGTAAATTCCGCACTGTCACGGAAATGGACGGCGCGGTCGCTTTCGACGGGCACCGTTTTCAGTTCTCGGTCCCATAATGACCGGGACGGAAAAGGAATGGCTCCAGGCCCGGTAATTTGCCAGTACAGCCCACTATTAGGTTCAAGAAACCGTTGGTCGCCCAGCGGCCGGATCATTTTCACCTCGCCGACATTGTCGATTTCGGCTGATGCGATCATCGCAGTGAGGACATATTCGAGCTGGTTATCAAAGTTACGCTCGACGGAACTTGTCAGCACGCGGTCGAGAGCTATGCCTCCGCCAATCAATAATATCGTGATCCAAGCAGCAGCGATCACGATCATT
>JBKJLZ010000234.1:0-4142 GCA_046596705.1 Sphingorhabdus sp.
CGGCTTGCGGTCAATGCAGCGAAGGCGCAGTCGATGCCCAAGGACAATATTCAGCGCGCAATTGACAAGGCAATTGGTGGCGACGCCGAAAATTACGAAGAAATCCGCTATGAAGGCTATGGCCCCGGCGGCGTCGCGGTCATTGTCGAGGCGCTGACCGACAACCGCAACCGCACCGCGACAAATGTCCGCACCGCCTTTGCCAAAAATGGCGGCAATCTGGGCGCATCAGGTGCCGTTTCGCATGGCTTCGACCGCTTGGGGCTGATTACCTATCCGGCAAGTGTTGGCGACGGCGACACGGTTTTCGAGGCGGCGCTTGAGGCCGGCGCGGAGGATGTTTCGTCGAGCGACGACGAACATGAAATCTGGACTGCGATGGATAGCTTGCACGAGGTTGCCAAGGCACTTGAGGCAACGCTTGGCGCAGCGGAAAGCGCCAAGCTCGCTTGGAAACCGCAGTTGCTGGTCGAGGTTGACGAAGCCAATGCCACCACTTTACTCAAGATGATCGATATTCTTGAGGAGGATGACGACGTGCAGACCGTTTGGGGCAATTACGATGTTTCGGACGAGGTTATGGCGAAACTAGGTTGACTTAGAACGAAAACGAACATTACAAGAACGTGATTTGTTTTGGGGTTAACGATGCCTGGAATGCTTGATATAATTGGGGCAGCTAATGCCGGTGCTGGTCATAGGCTGGACGCTGCACATTTTAGTTTGTTAGATCTTATTGGTATAGCAACCGCCACAAAAAATGGCGGCGGGCAACTTACTATTCTTAACGCGGGTAGGTTATCGGCATTGGACAGGATGGGGATAGCTAACGCCGGAAAAACTCACGTAATTTTCGAACTTTAGTGATCATCCTTGGCCTCGACCCCGGCCTCGGTACAACTGGTTGGGGCATCATCCGCAAAGAAGGCAACCGCCTGAGCCACATTGACAATGGCGAGATTTCGACAGATGCTAAATTGCCACTGGCCAACCGGTTGCTGCTGCTTGATGCGAAACTTAGCGCAGTTATCGAAACCTTCCGGCCCGACACTGTCGCGGTCGAAGAAGTATTTGTGAACAAGAACCCGCAGTCGACGCTTAAGCTTGGCCAAGCCCGCGGCGTCGTGTTGCTGGGCGCGGCCAAGGCGCGGGTGCACGTCACCGAATATGCGGCGCGGCTCGTCAAGAAATCGGTAGTCGGCACTGGCAAGGCCGACAAAGAGCAAATCCAGGCAATGCTCCGGATATTGTTGCCGGGGTTGAAACTGGCGGGGCCAGACGCGGCGGATGCGCTGGCTGTCGCGATCACCCACGCCCATCATATGCGCTGATCTCTATTTCAGCGCAAAGACCAGTCGCGCGCCGATGAAATCCAGCCCCGGGTTTTGGTCGCTTAGCAATGCTGCATTGCTTATATGGATCCAACTGATCTCGAACGCAGTCCGATCAGATAGCTTGAGACCAAGAGCGATTTCTGGTTCAAACAATACTCGCGATCCAAGATCTAGACGTTCGCCATCGGCGCGGAATTCCTTGATTCTATCATTGTGTAGCGCCAGTCCGATACCGGGCCGCACATAGAATTTGTCCCCGAATTTCCAACTTAGGCCGACAGCAACAAGACTTGTATTGCCGTTCAGGCTCACCTGTCCGTGCAGATAGGCCGAGGGGCTGCCGATTAATTTCAACCCCTCAATCGGCGCGCTTCGAATGCCTGCCTGCACATCGCTACCCCGTTCGCCGGTTTCAAGCGTCAAGGGTGTATCGACCCCGTGAAAACTCTTTCCAACATAGATTTCCTGCGCCTGCGCAGTAGACGGCAAGGCCGATCCCAAACTCACCAAACCCAAGCCGATTAATCGACGCATAATGCAACCCCGTTGTTTGTGCCAGCGCAGTTAGCGCTCGTCCGCTTTCACAGAGGTGAATGAACATAATGCCGCACCGTTCATGCGATGTTCTCTTTTCCTTGCCCTTGAAACGCCCGCGCGCTAACCGTGGCACATGGAGGGGCGGACATGATCGCAAAGCTTTATGGCCGCATTGACGAAACCGGCGTTGACCATCTGGTGATCGACGTTTCAGGCGTCGGCTATTTAGTGCAGGCGAGCGCGCGGACTTTGGCAGCGCTTGGCAAAACCGATGATTTCGCGACCGTGTTCACTGAGATGCAGGTCAGCGAGAACGATATGCGCCTGATCGGTTTTGCGACCAAAGAGGAACGCGACTGGTTCCGCCTGCTGACCGGCGTGCAGGGCGTTGGCGGAAAGGTCGGCCTCGCCATACTCTCCGCAATCGAACCACAAGATCTTACGCTCGCCATCGGCAGCGGCGACGCGGCGATGGTGGCACGCGCAAACGGCGTCGGGCCGAAGCTCGCCAGCCGGATTGTCAACGAACTGAAAGACAAGGTCGGCGCGTTGGCTGGCATCGGCGGCGGCGCGAAGTTGATCGCGGGCGCGGCCAGCGGCAGCCCAGGTGCAAATAACGCAAGCGATGCGATGTCGGCACTCGCCAATCTGGGCTTCAGGCCCGGCGAAGCGGGGAGCGCGGTAGCGCAAGCGGTCGAGGAACTGGGGGCCGATGCGACTCTGGATGCGCTGGTCAGGCTGGCGCTGAAGAGGGCGGCGAGGTGATGGATAGACAAATTCCTACAAATCGGTATAAATATCCTATGGCACAGCTTAACATATCCATTCCTCCCGCGCTTAAAAGCTGGGTCGATCACCGGGTAGCCGAAGGGCGCTATTCCAGCGCCAGCGATTACATGCGCGATCTGGTCCGTCGCGATCAGGAATCCGAACCTGACGACGTCGAATGGATTAAGGCGATGCTAGCAGAAGGAGAGGCGTCTGGCGTGATTGACAAAGATGCCAAGCAGGTTTTGAGAGACATAATCGCCGAATACCCTGCCGACCGTGGCTAGAGTTATCCCGACCCAAGCGGCGCGTGATGATCTTGTCGCAATCCGTCTCTACAGTATCGAGCAGTTTGGCCCTGCTATAGCCGACGAGTATTTCCTTGGATTTGATTTGGCATTCGACCTTTTGTCTAGCTATCCGTTGGCGGGAAGCGCGACACCGAAATATGGAAAAGCATATCGCTGCCTTATCCATCGCAAACATCGCATTTTCTATGCTGTAGAGAATGAGATGGTCCGAATTGTTCGAATTCTGCATCATGCAATGGATGCGAAGCGCGCTTTGAAGGAGGCGAGAAAGTGAATCGCACCGCCACCTGCCGATGTAGGCAGCTCTCGGCCACTTGCGCTGGCGAACCCGTTCGCATTTCGGTATGCCATTGTTATGATTGTCAGCGACGCAGCGGGGCGGCTTTTGCCGTAAAGGCTCGCTTTCCCCTCGACGCAGTAACGATTAGTGGCGAAGCGAAACACTACGAGCATATCGCCGACAGCGGCAATGCCGCCGATTTCCATTTTTGCCCGATCTGCGGTTCTACGCTTTCGTTTCAGGCCCGCCCGCAACTTGATCTTATCTCCATTCCGATTGGCAATTTTGCCGGCAATGACTTTTCCGCACCCTCTGCTTCGATTTATGAAAAACGTAAGCATAGCTGGGTCGCTATCGAGGGCGATGGCATCGAACATCATGACTGACGACCGCATCACCACCCCCGACAAACGGCCCGAGGATGTCGATGCCGCTCTTCGCCCGAAAACGCTTGCCGAGTTTATCGGGCAAGCCGCGGCGCGGGATAATCTGCGGGTGTTTATCGAGGCTGCGAAGGGCCGCGGGCAGCCGCTTGACCATGTGCTGTTCTTTGGTCCGCCGGGGCTTGGCAAGACTACGCTGGCGCAGATTGTCGCCAAGGAAATGGGCGTGGGTTTTCGCGCCACTTCCGGGCCGGTTATCGCCAAGTCGGGTGACCTTGCAGCGTTGCTCACCAACCTTGAGGACGGCGACGTCCTCTTCATTGATGAGATCCACCGGCTCAGTCCGGTGGTAGAGGAAATCCTTTACCCGGCGATGGAGGACCGCGCGCTCGACATCATGATCGGCGAAGGGCCGTCGGCGCGATCGGTGCGGATCGATTTGCCTGCTTTTACGTTGGTGGGTGCGACCACGCGGCAGGGGCTGCTGACCACGCCACTGCGCGACCGGTTCGGTATTCCGGTGCGGCTT
>JBKJLZ010000256.1:0-4007 GCA_046596705.1 Sphingorhabdus sp.
TGTGGCGCGATTTTGGCCAATCGTCTGGCCAAAGCAGCGATGACCGAAGGTTTGGCTGACACACAAGGGCAGCCTACGCACGAACTTGAACGGTTGTATGGCATTTGGTCAGATGGCGGTGCTGCCTTACAAATCTCAGGCAACATTGTCATTGACGCCGACCATCTGGAACGTCCTGGCAATGTCATTCTGGACAGCGCACCCAATGAAGAAATGACCGCAGCGCTGAAGCGGTGGACGAAGGCCGCTACACGCAGCGGCAACCATTTTTGGGCACAGATCAGCCATGCCGGACGACAGACGATGAAGGCAATCAACCCGCATCCCAAAGCGCCATCGGCGGTAAAGCTCGGACTTCCTGGCGGACAATTCGGCATGCCTGTCGCTTTGGACGAGGGCGAGATCTACAATCTGATCGGACGGTTTGCGCAGGCAGCGCGTATTGCGCAGGAAACCGGCTTTACTGGCGTGCAAATCCATGCCGCACATGGATATCTGATCTCGCAGTTCCTGAGCCCGCGGTCGAACCTGCGCACGGATCAGTGGGGCGGTAGTCTGGAAAACCGGGCTCGCTTTTTGCTATATGCGGTTAATTCCGCCAGACAAATTGTTGGCCCCGATTTTCCAATCGCGGTCAAGTTAAACAGCGCTGATTTTCAGCGCGGCGGCTTTGCTTTCGAAGACAGTTTGCAGGTGGCACGGTGGCTGCAGGCTGGCAGCGTCGATTTAATTGAAGTTTCCGGCGGCACTTATGAACAGCCTAAGCTATTAGGTATCGAAGGGTTGGAGGCTGAGGAGCCACAGGCTGTTGCCGCAACCACCCTCGCGCGCGAAGCTTATTTTGTCGATTTCGCCAAGGCGATGAAGGTCGAACTTTCGATCCCGTTGATGCTGACAGGAGGCTTTCGTACTCGGTCTGCAATGGAGCAAGCGATCAAGTCGGGTGCCGCTGACATTATCGGGCTTGGCCGTCCTTTATGCACGCTGACCGATGCGCCGAAACGACTGTTACGTGGCATGGCAATTCTGCCCAAAACGGAGGCGCAACTGGCGCTGTTTCCCGACTGGCTCTCACGCTTGCGCAAATTGAAAATTCTGCGCGGCATTGAGGGTTTTGCAGTCCAATATTGGTTTTATGCTCAGCTGTACGCGTTGGGTCGCACTGGACGAACAAATCCCGGCCTCAGCGTTTTTGCCGCATTTCGCGAGGTGGAAAGTACGCATAAAAAATGGCTGACGGCGCGGCGGAGCAACGATTAAGAACCGAACTGCCTAAAAGTTGTCACCCCCGAATTGATCGGGGATACATGGTCTGAATTTTCTTTTTGAGCCGAAAGTGCACACCACAACTTCCCGCATTCGCGGGAATGACAATGATGGCTATTGAAAGACCCAGCTGTGCCTTACAGTGGCCTCAGATCAATCGCCCTCGCCTGGCTCAGCGCTGAAATATTTGTCAAATTTGCCTTCCTCGCCTTTGTGCTCGTCGGCATCGGCAGGCGGCTCGCGGCTTGACGTTATATTCGGCCATTCAGCGCTATACGTTGCGTTCAGTTCAAGCCATTGCTCTAGACCACTTTCCGTGTCCGGCAGGATCGCTTCAGCTGGACATTCTGGCTCGCAAACGCCGCAATCAATGCATTCACTGGGGTTTATGACGAGCATATTGTCGCCTTCGTAAAAGCAATCCACCGGACATACTTCGACGCAGTCCATATATTTGCACTTGATGCAGGCGTCGGTAACCACATACGTCATGGGCGAGACACTCCCTTTAAGCTGGCCGGTTATGCGACCTTTCCCACAACCTGCCTATTGTGAGTGATGCGATTAAGTCAACGGTCGAATTCAGTTACGCCACATTTTTATGAAAGCAGATCGTAACAGGACTGCACTTCAGTTGCCGGACCGCGCCGCACCGGTATGGCGAGCAGCTTGAACACAAGCACCGCATCGCCCACTGGCAGCGTTATGACATCGTCAATTTTTACTGCGGCACTCGCACGGTCGATACGACGCCCATTGACTCGTACATGACCTGCATCAGACCAACCTGCAGCAAGCGAGCGGCTTTTAGCGAGCCGTAGAAAATACAATAGCTTGTCAATTCGGATAGCGTTGCCGTTCATGCAGCCTAAAGCTTCAAGCCCTTCAAAGCTGCCAATTGCAAAGCCAATGCGGATGGCGGCGATGCCGGTTTCGGTGCTGGCGGCGTGCGGTCGGCTGAGCGACCCGGCTTACCCCCATTGTTAGGCTTCTTTTGCTTATCCGGCCTTGCGCGCAGTTGGCGTTGTTCATGCGGGCGCGGCTTAGGCAGTCCGATCCATCGCCAGTGGGTGAGGATGACAGGCTGTGATATCACGGCTTCAGCCGCAGCCGCTCCTTCAGCCAGTGTCTCGATGTCCGGCTCAGCTTGAATCACAATATGCTCTGCTGGTACCGCCAAAACGCCCTCCGCCGCGCCTTCTGACACAGCATCCTCTGTAACTGGTTCAACCGATTCGGGTCGCTCAGCATCGACAGGTCTGAATCCGGCGTCGCGCATTAGAGCCTTCAAGCCAGCATCGCTAATCCCCAGTGATGTGGCAAATGCCATATCCATTCCGAATAGATTGCTTGGCCCGCGCGCTTCATGGGCTTTTTTGATGACTCGCTCCGCCAAATCTATCCGCACATATTCGTCGCCAATCCGCCGGTATCCGGCATTACGCGCATCGGCCGGATGAGCAAATTTCCATTCCTTCAAATGTACAGCGCTTTCTGGCGGCAATTCGGGCATGGGCCGGTCGTCACGCGCCGCAAACAAGGCAGCGCGCCATTTCGCTGCGGCAGGCTTCAGCGCCGCGTGATGATAGATATCGAGCGCGCCAAAGACGATGCCGCCCTTGCGCGCCGCCCCGCGCGCTTCCTTGGGTAACGCAGCTATCGCGTCGGCCAGATATTGCCTTCCGGCGATACCGCCAGCATCGGCCAACTGCACCGCTAGGGCACGGATATTGCCATCAACGCCAACTTCCTGCGCCAAAGCCTGCAATCCCACAATGCCGCCCATTGCCTTGCCGAGTTGCGCCTCGATCCAGGCTTCAGCGCGGGTCGCGACTTCGCGCAGCGCATCGCCCTCAAGTCCGCTAACAGCCTTTGAGGCCCTGAATGCGGGCTGCATCAATGTACGCCCTTTAATCAACACCCCAAGCAATTCGCCTTTCCAGAAAATGGCAGGCTTGCCCTCGCCATCTGGACCAAGCGCGAATTCGCTATCGTCTGCCATTCCCACGTCCTTTGCCTTTTGTCTTAGATGCGCAGCCAGATGTCGCTCTGCTGCGGCCAGTAACAATTTACGATCACCCGCTTTGGCCCCCGGATCAACCCGAAATGCAAAACCGTCAAGCCTTCCGATATCTTCGCCATCGACCAGCACCCGATTGTCGTCCCAGATTTCCACGGGTATTGAACCGACATCAGTGGCACCCTTGCGCAGCAGCACTGACGTGCGTTTGTCAACAAAACGCTGCCGCAGTGCATCGTGAAGCGCATCGGACAGCTTCTGCTCCAGTGCCTGAGCGCGCTCTGCCAATACATGCGGCTCGGCAAGCCAGTCGGCGCGGTGCGCAATATACGTCCACGTGCGGACCGCCGCAATCCGCTGCGAAAGCGTCGCGATATCGCCCTGGATGCTATCTAGGCGCGCCAGTTCTGCAGCAATAAATTGAAACGGCAGAAACCCGTCGCCCTGCACGAGATTAGGCCAGAGCGACGCAACAAAACGCGCGTGATGTTCTTCCCCCATTTGTCTAAAATCGGGGAGTCTCGCTGCATCCCAGAGGCGGGCCACGCCGTGCGGTCCGCGCACAAGATCGGTCACGGCCGAAGTTTCGGAGAGACGTTTCAGGACTGCGAGATCGATAGCCTTTGGCGCAGCAACCAAACCCTTTTGCGTCGGCTTGATTTCCAGATCGCCGATCAGCGTGTCGATGCTGTCAAAACGCGGTTCTGCTTCGCGCCAGTAG
>JBKJLZ010000319.1:0-4209 GCA_046596705.1 Sphingorhabdus sp.
ATTGTCCGGTGACGAAATATTGCTGCGAGCGCGCGAGGCGGCGGGCGGTGACGGCTGGGCAAATGCTAAAACCCTGCATCTGACAGGCCGCGCAGTTTTCTACGGGCAAAAAGGTGCCGAACCGACTTCGCTTCAGGATAGCTATGAAATGTGGCGGGTGTTCGACCCCGACCGGCAAGCCGCGCACGGGGCCGAGGGCAAGGTGCGGATTACGATCAAGAATAAGGGTAAGCTGTTCATGGACGTCGGCTATGACGGCGCGACCACGTGGAATGAAAAAGGCATTATTCCAAAGGATCAGGCCGATGCATTCTGGGCTAGCAATTTCGGATTTGGCATAATCCGTCACGCCGGCAAACCCGGCTTTGCCGCACAGCGCCTGCCAGACGACGCGGTGGGAGCGCACAAAAGCTATATTGTCGAATTGACCGACCCGGCGGGGACAAAATCACTATTCGGCATCGACATGCGAAGCTTTGCGATCCGAATGGTTGGTTTTCGGACGCCCAAGGGATGGCACGTGCGCACTTATGACGACTTCATACAACTGCAAAAGCCGCGCTGGTTGCAGGCGCGGCATGTCACGCTTTATTACGATGGACGCAAAGCGAACGAGATTTTTTGGCAAAGCTATCGAGTTAATCCGTTGATTGACGACGCCATTTTTGCGCCGCCGAAATAATAACTTCGTTTTCAGAATATCAAATGGCTCGCTGCGAACGGCGGAAAACTAAGCTCCGCCTGCAAAAAAATCGCTGCGCACAAGACGTCTGATTTTGTTCCCGCACGTTTGCGAATGTAACAAATCGGGACAGTATTCCATCGCGCCCGCGTTAACCATTTTTGCCTGTAGCATTTATGCCTAACAAATCGTTAACATTGCAACATGCTTACCAGAAGACTCGTATGCCGCAACGAAGCCGCAAGGCACCCCTTCCGCCGGATGCTGCCGCCGCCGACGCTTGATATGGCGTTAACAGCGCCCAAGCCGCCGTCCTGGTGGAAAAAGGAAGACACGCACCTTTTCGTGATGAGCTTCGGCGCGTTTTTTGTGGTGTTTACCACGTTCATTGCCTGAATGCGTTCGGGTTTGGCCTAATCGCAGGCCTTGTGCAATTGCTGTGCAAGCCAGGCTGAGATCAGGCACATTGCTGCACCCAGCAACAGCTGGTTGACCACGCCGACGCCTGCAAAGCTTAGTCCAAGTGCGATCAACGAGCCGACCACCATTGCGCCCGAATTGACGATATTGTTGGCAGCAACAGTGCGTGCCGTTTGATCCTTAGGCACGGTCGTCGTCAGAAACGCATAAAGCGGAACGACAAACATGCCGCCGGCAACCGCGATGCCCAATAAAGAGGCGAGCAATGGGACAGCGCCTGGATGCGCCACAAATTCGGCAATGCCATATAGCTCGCCATTATTATTCAGCACCCATGTCCGGCAAACGATATGGAATGCGACAACAAAAATCCCCATTACGATGACGCTGGCAGGCGCATAGCGCGCCGAGACCTGACCTTTGAGCAACCGATTGATTGCAACCGAGCCAATCGCAATACCAATTGAAAATACCGCCAGAAAAAGGCTGGCTACCTCTTTATCGGCTCCCAAAATATTTTTGGCGAGCGGCGGGAACTGGATGAACAACACCGCGCCTATCGTCCAGAAAAAGCTGATCGACAGTATCGCCAAAAACAGTGTTTTGATGTGCATCGTTGCGCTGACCAAGTTGATCGACGACCTGATGATATGCCAGTCGATACCGCTTTCCGTGTGTTCGGGTGGAGCAGGGGGCACATGACGGCTTGTGATATAGCCAACTGTGGCCGTCAGTACGACACCGACCGCAGCCCATTCGACCGGGATAATACCTGCTAAAATTGTTCCGACCAATATGGCAATATAGGTGCCAGCCTCAACCAATCCGGTCCCGCCCAGCACTTCGCCTTCGTGCAAATGCTGTGGCAATATTGCGTATTTTATCGGGCCGAAAAAAGTCGAATGAACGCCCATCGCAAATAGCGCTAGCATCATCAGCGGGATAGCGATCATCGATATGGCAAAGCCCAGCCAAGCCATGACAAGGCCGATTGCGCCCACAATCATTATCACTATTTCACAGAACTTGACGATTCGGATGATCCGCGCCTTGTCACGGGTATCAGCAAGTTGACCGGCGAGCGCGGAAAGCAAAAAGAACGGCAGTATGAATACGGCCGTCGCCACCGCGCTGAACAGCGTCTCGGTCGCCTCGTCGTTGTAAATGCCATAGACGACGAACAACACCATCGCATTCTTGAATAGATTGTCGTTAAACGCGCCGAGCAACTGGGTGACGAACAGCGGTAAGAAACGCCGCTTGTTCAGCAACGACAGTGATGTTGACATAATATGCGAAGCCTTCTCTGCCGTTTGGTTAGCCTTAGCGGTGCTGTTTGACACGGCAAAGTGCTTTTCGGCAGGCTTTGCGAAATAGCTGCGTGATTTTGCCGTTCGATGACGCTATCTCCACAGAATGCTCAGCCTGCCCAACATTTTGACTCTGTCGCGCATACTGGCGGTGCCGATTTTGGTTTTCCTGCTCTGGCCAAGCGCCAAACCGACGGGCATTCAGCCGCTACGGGTCGATTATGCGCTATCGTTCATACTATACTGCTTGATGGGCATTACCGATTATTTCGACGGTTATCTGGCGCGGGCCCAAGGTACGGTGTCGAAGCTCGGCGTTTTTCTCGATCCGATTGCCGACAAGATCATGGTCGCTGCCGTCATACTAATGCTGGTCTTTACTCGCGATGTCGATGGCTGGCACGTGATTGCAGCGCTTATTATCCTGCTGCGCGAAATGATCGTGTCGGGCTTACGCGAATTTTTGGCTGGGTTGCAGATTTCGGTGCCTGTTTCGGCGCTAGCGAAATGGAAGACAACATTTCAACTGGTGTCGCTTGGCGGGATCATTTTGGCAGGCGTGTGGCCCGACTGGATTTTGCTCAAACAGGCAGCATTGGCGCTGCTTTGGATAGCTGCGGCGCTGACGATGCTGACCGGATGGGATTATCTGCGCGTCGGCCTGAAGCATATGGACTGAGGCTGGTGAAGCTGGTTTATTTTGCTCGGGTCCGGGAGGCTATCGGCCTCGACGGCGAAGACCGCGACCTGCCTCTAAATATCCTGACAGTGGCAGACTGCGTCGACTGGCTGTCCGCTGAAAGCGCAGGCTATGCCGCAGCTTTTGCTGATCGCGACAAGCTCCGCTTTGCGCTCGACCAGCAAATGGTTTGGGAAGGAACAGCGCTTGAAGGTGCACAGGAACTAGCGATCTTCCCGCCCGTGACCGGCGGATGATCCGCGTCGAGGTCAGCGAGGCGCCGTTCGATGGAGCGGCTGCACTGGCGGCACTCGGCTCGCTTGGCGGCGGTGCGGTCGCCAGTTTCACCGGAATTGCACGTGATGATGGCGGGGTCACCGCAATCGAACTCGAACATTATCCGTCGATGACCAAGGCCAGCCTTGAAGCGCTAGTGGATGAAGCCGTGACGCACTGGTCGCTGCTCGGCTGCGTGCTGATCCACCGTGTCGGGCGCGTTGCGGTTGGCGAGGCAATTGTGCTGGTCGGCACGGCCGCCAGCCACCGGGCTGAAGCCTTGGAAGCATGCGCCTTCCTGATCGACCGACTGAAAACCAACGCGCCGTTCTGGAAAAAAGAGTACCGCGCTGATGGCTCCGCCGATTGGGTGGAGGCAAAGGCCAGCGACGAAATGCGGGCAAGCGAATGGAGCACCCAGTGATATTATACGATGCCGCCAACCCAGCGCCCAATCCACGTCGCGTCCGGATCTATCTCGCTGAAAAAGGCATCAGCGTCCCGATGAAGCAAATGTCGATTATCGCCGGCGAGCATAAGGGAGCCGAATTCGTCGCCAAATATTCACCCGGCCAGTTGCCGGTGCTCGAACTCGACGATGGCCGGATGATTGGCGAAAGCATCTCCATCTGTCGCTATTTCGAAGCGTTGAACCCTGACCCGCCGTTGTTCGGTACGGGTGCAGTAGAGATCGCCGAAGTCGACATGTGGATTAGGCGAGTCGAATTGACGCTGATGAATCCGATTGGGCAAGTTTGGATGCATACGCACCCGTTCACCGCTCGCGTCGTGATCCCGCAATATACCGAATATGGCGAAAGCAACCGGCCCAAGGCTCTGGC